>JAYWDM010000093.1:0-2579 GCA_043779885.1 Betaproteobacteria bacterium
CGAAGGGTTCAGCGTGACAGGAGTAGTTTGAGGGCGGCGATGGGACCCGCGGCCGCCACTCATGAATATTCCAGCACGATGCCTTCAATAATATTCGCCACGTCCTCGCACCGATCGGTCACCGTTTCCAGAATCTCGTAAACGGCCTTCAGCTTGATGAGTTCGCGCGTATCCGGCTCGTCGCGGAACAGCTTGACGATGGCCGAACGCATGACGTGGTCCGCCTCCGACTCCAGGCGATCGATCTCGACGCAGTTCTTCATGATCGCTTCGGGTTTCTTCATGTTCGACAGCAGGCCGACCGTGGCCTTCACGTACTCCACGCACTCGACGCAGATATCCGCCAGTTTGCGCGCTTCGTCCGGCACCTTCTTGATGTCGTAGAGCGATATGCATTGCGCCGCGTCTTCCATCAAGTCCAGCACGTCGTCCATCTTGCCGATCAATTGATGGATGTCATCCCGGTCCAACGGTGTGATGAACGTGTGATGCAAGAGGTGCATCGTCTCGTGCGTAATGCGATCGGCCGCGCTCTCGAAGCCCTTGATGTTGCGGGCGCGCAGCTCGATGTTGGAAAGGTCGTCCATCAGGAGCTTCAACTCGTTGGCACACAACAGCATCTGTTCCGCATGCCGGTTGAAGAGGTCGAAGAACTTGCCTTCACGGGGCATCAGCCTGGATAGCATGGGTCGCTCCTGGATTGGGAACCGCGCAACATGACGCTATTGCGACGACTTTGTAGCAGCGGCGATTGTACCTGACCCAGCCTGCCGATGTGCGCCGGCGCCGAACGGTCAAACAATAAGCTGCAGCACCCACAGCGCGCCCATGCCGCCGACGATGGTGGCCAGCACACTGCGCGTCCGCCAGGCGATCAAGCCGGCGAGGATGCCCGCCAACAGGCGCGGGTTGTGGTAGGAAAGATTGAGCTCCCCGCCCGTGAGGGCAAGGCCGGGCAGCACGATGGCCGCCAGCACGGCCGCCGGCACGTAGTGCAGCGACGCGCGAAACCATGCCGGAAAACTCGCCTTGCCGTGCAGATAGATGAACGAGAGGCGCAGGCTCAGCGTGATGAGCCCTGTCGCGAGGATGATGAGCCACAATCTCATGCTTGCCTCGCGTCGCTCATTTGCCGTCACCTTTATCTTGCAGCCTTGTACTGAAGAGCCCCGCGGCGATGCCTACAAGCGCCGCGACGATGAGCCCGAGGCGAAACGGCAGGCCCACGGCACCAAGAGTCGTAACGCCGGCGACGCTTGCGGCAATCGCCGTACCGCGATCCTTGATGGCGGGGATCAGCATGGCGAGAAACGTGAGCGGCACGGCGAAGTCCAGCGACCAGTGGGCCGGCACCTGCGCGCCCAGCACGGCGCCGATCGCCACCGTGGTCTGCCAGGGCACCCACTGCGCGATACCGCCGCCCAGGTGATACCACTCGCGGTTGGTCACACCGGAGCTCTGCTGAAAGTGCGACACACTGGAGGCGAATCCCTGGTCCGTGGTCACGTAGGCGAGCGCGATCTTCCAGCGCAGCGGCAGGTGGCCCAGATGCGGCGCCAGCGCCGCGCTGTACATCAGAAAGCGCAGGCTCACGACGACGGCAGCAAGCAGCATGACAGGCGCCGGGCTCGCCGTGGCGAGCAACTGGCACACGACCAGTTGCGCGATGCCGGAAAACGCAAACACTGAAAGCCCGGCCGTCTCCACCGGCGACAATCCTGCCGCCGTCCCTGCCACGCCGGTGATGAGACCGAACGGCAGCGCGCCGACGAGCGAGGGCAGCAGCGCGTGGGCGCCGTCGCGGAAGGCTTCGCGTGGTGAGTTCATGGTTGCGCTGTCGGACATGGCAGGGGCATGGTAACTGATGCGTGGTGGGGATGGTCAATGCGCGATAGGTCGTAGCCCAGTCGGAAAGGTTTCGACACTTGCGCGGCTAAGCCTTGGAATCGCCGGGACCATCACACTCGTGTTGTTGATCAGACGAAGCGCAAAATCCGCTATTTGTAAAACGTGAAACTGGCTCTGCAAGCTGGCGTCAGGCCAGTACATTTGTCAAAAACGACAAATTACCCAGTCAGCCACGGATCGGTCGATCCGACTGTCGAACGCGTCGGACCACAGCCGGTCGCACGCTGCGTACTGGGCACCGCCGCCGCTGGCAATCGCGTTTCACTGTCACCGGCTGCGCCATTTGCCCCACGTTCCCGTACCCTCTGGATGCGGTAAGGAATCTGTGGTCGAATATTCCCTGTAGTTCCATGTCGCTTACCATCGACGGAGGATAACCATGAACTTTTCCATTCTGAAATTTTCTGTTTTGACGTTCATCGCCTTGAGCTTCGCAATTCAAACACCGCTCGCCAGGGCCGAGATGATTTCAACCGAGCAGGTGGCGGCGGAGCAGAACGCCCAGACGGACCGGGCCAAGGTCAAGGAGTTTCTCGATCGCGCCAGCGTGCAAGCGCGGCTGCAGGCATTGGGCGTTCACGCGACTCTGGCCAAGGACCGGGTCGATGCCCTCACCAACCAGGAGGTGGCGATGCTGGCGCAGAAGATCGACTCGCTGCCGGCGGGCGGCG
>JAYWDM010000094.1:0-7564 GCA_043779885.1 Betaproteobacteria bacterium
GCGGCGTGGCTCACCGCCGCATCGCTCGTCTTTTACGGGTGGTGGAATCCGCTGTACGTCGGGTTGCTCGCCCTGTCGATATGTTTCAACTACGCGTGCGGCGTGGCGATAGCGCGCGCGACCGCGCGCGACGATAAAAGCCTCTCCAAACGAATGCTGATTCTTGCGGTCACGGGCAACCTCGCCGTGCTCGCCTATTACAAGTATGCGAATTTCTTTCTCGCGAGCATCCAGCACGTCAGCGGCGCGGCACTGTCCCTCGGCGAAATCGTGCTGCCGCTCGGCATCTCGTTTTTTACCTTCACGCAGATTGCGTTTCTCGCCGACGCCTACTATGGCAAGGTGCGCGAGTATAATTTTGTCCACTATGGCCTGTTCGTCACGTATTTTCCGCACCTGATCGCCGGCCCGGTGCTGCACCATGCGGAGATGATGCCGCAGTTCGCGCAACCGGCCACTTACCGTTTCAGCGTCGAGAATGCCGCGGTCGGCATCACGATCTTCGTGATCGGCTTGTTCAAGAAAGTGATGCTGGCCGACGAGGTCGGCGTCTACGCCAAACCGGTGTTCGACGCGGCCGCCGGCGGCGTCGAACTGACGGCGCTCGAAGCGTGGTGCGGCGCGCTCGCGTATACGTTTCAGCTGTATTTTGATTTTTCGGGGTATTCCGACATGGCGATCGGCCTCTCCAGGCTGTTCGGCGTCGTGCTGCCGCTGAATTTTCATTCCCCGTACAAAGCGGTCAACATCATCGCGTTCTGGCGGCGCTGGCACATGACGCTGTCGCGCTTTCTGCGCGATTATCTCTATATACCGCTCGGCGGCAACCGCCGCGGTGTCGCACGGCGTTACGCCGGATTGATGATCACCATGGTATTGGGCGGTCTGTGGCACGGCGCGGGCTGGACCTTCGTGATGTGGGGCACGCTGCACGGCGTTTACCTCGCGATCAACCACGGGTGGCGCGCGCTGCGCAGCCGACTAGGGCACAACATCGGGCGCTCGACGCGGTGGGGTCGCGCGTGCGGCTGCCTGGTTACGTTTATCGCGGTCGTGATCGGCTGGGTCCTATTTCGCGCGGCGGATATTGCGACAGCGCTCGCCATGCTCAAGGCCATGGCCGGCCTTAACGGTCTGGTGCTGCCGGATTTCTGGCTGCCCAAATGGGGCGCGGCGGGGCAGTGGCTGGCCGCGCACGGCGTGCGCTTTGGCGACACTCATGATCTCGTCGGCGGCGGCGTGGTGAACTGGATCTGGATACTCCTGCTGGTCGTTTGGTTCGCGCCCAACACGCAACAACTGCTCGCCGGTTACCGCCCGGCGCTGGCGCTGTTCGCCGAGCGGTATGAGGGGTGGCTCGCCTGGCGTCCAACGCCGCTTAATGCGCTGCTCGTGGCCGCGCTGGCGCTGATCGCGATCTTCAATCTGCACAAGCAGTCCGAATTTCTCTACTTCCAGTTCTGATGGACCCCGCCCGTCAGCATCGCCGTTACGTTATCACCTTCGCGGTTGCGGCGGCTGCCGTCATGTTGCCGGTGCTGGCGCTGAATTACGCCCTGGGGCTGCGCAGCCTCGGCGGCGGCGCGGCGGTCCTGCAAGCCAGCGCGTGGCAGCAGGCGACGCACGGCGTGACTTATGCGCCGCCGCTGAACGATAACCGGCCGTTCAAGTCGGCGCGGCTTTTCGATCGACTCGCCGAAATCAATACCGTCGTGTTCGGCTCGTCCACCGCGATGGGCATTACGCAAAGCATGTTTGCGGACGGCATGCGGATCTACAGTTTTACGCAAACGGGCAACGCACCGATAACAGCGATCGCCGAGGCGGAGTTTCTGCACCGCCGGCAGCCGGGTCTCAAATGGTTCGTCATTCCGCTCGACTGGGCGCTCGGCTTCGTTTCGCAGCCGGGAACGCCCGGGCAGGAAGTGCTGGCGCGGCCGACCGCCGCCGACGCGGCCGGTCGGCCGGCGCTACCCGTCACGCAGCAATTGCAGGATGCCTTGTCATTGCCGCGCGTGCGCAACCTGCTGGGCATCATGCAGGGCATTGTTCGCGCGCCGTCGCCGCCCGCCGCGTTCCGGCAGGCGTTTCTGCAGGACGCGAGCGACGAATACCGGTGCGCCGACGGCACGCCCGCCAAGGATTTCGATACCATATTTCGCGGCACGTGCACCGGCTTTCGCTATGACGGCAGCGCAACGTTCGGCAATCTCGAACCCGTGGCGCAACGCCGTGCCGAGACTTTGGTCGCGAGCGCGGTCGTCGCGAGTTCGAAGTATGCGGTGGCGCTGGCCGCGTCCCGGGGCGAGCCCAATCCCGTTTTGCTTGCGCGCATCGGCGAACTCGCGCGCGCCATGCGGGCGCGCGGCGGCGGCGTCATCGTCATCCTGCCGCCGCTGCTGCCGGGTCTGGAACGCGCTTTGCTCAATGCGCCGCATACCGCCGCGTTTTTGCGCCGCACGAAGGACGCGCTGGGCGAGTGGGCGCGCGCGCACGATCTGGCGATCATCGACGCCGGGCAGTCCGAGCGCTACGGCTGCACCGCGCCCGAGTTTGTCGACGAGCATCATGCATTGCCGCGGTGCTACGCGCGCATATTTGCGCGCTATTGGCATGACCTGAACGCGCCGGGGACAAGCAAAGCGGGGGCCGGGCATGGCGGCTGAGTTCGCGCGCGAGCGCCAGATACGCTTCCTGCTGGCGTTGGCCGCGCTCAGCTTCGCGCCCGCGCTGGCGTTCTACTACGTCGGCGAAGAAGCCATCTTTCCCATTTCGTCGCTTGAAATGTGGCACCAGCGCGAATGGATACAGCAGCCGTTGTTCGGCGGCAGCCTGATGCACAACCCGCTCTTCAACTGGCTGATCATCCCTTGCGCGGCGCTGATCGGGTGGGAATACATGCTGCCGGTGGCGCGCGCGCTGACGATAACGGCGACGCTCGCGACCGCGGCGGTCGTGGCGTGGCTCGCCGGCCGCCTCACGCGCGACGCGGTTTTCGGACGGTTCGCGGCGCTGGTTTATCTGACGCTCGCCGACGTGCTGCTGTATCGCGGCTGGCTCGCCTACGTCGACCCGCTGTTCGGTTTCTTTGTCTTTTCCGCCATTGCGGCACTCTGGCTCGCCTGCGCAGAGTCGCGGCGGTGGCTGCTCGCGGTGGCCGTGGCAAGCCTTACCTGCGCATTCATGAGCAAGGCCTTTACCGCCTACGTGTTTTACGGCGTGGCCGTCATGGTGATGCTTGCGCACGGGCGGTATCGCCGGGTGCTGCTGCATCCCGTATCGATCGCGCTGCATGTCGCGGCGGCGCTCGCGCCGCTCGTGTGGCTTGCGCTGCTGCCGAAAAATGCGGGGCAGGGCGGGCGCATGTTCAATGAGATAGTGGCCAAACTCGCGCCGGACAGCGCGGCCGATTATCTCGGTCAATTGTTCGGGTTTCCCTTCGAAACGGCGCTGCGGCTGATGCCGGCGCTCGCGCTCGCCGGCTATTTGCTGTGGACAAAGCGCGCGGCGACCGGCGGTCCCCATGCGCAACCGCTGCGCATCGCCGCCTGGATCGTTTTCATCAACTACCTTCCGTACTGGCTGTCGCCGCATGGCAACATCCGCTACCTGCTGCCGATTTATCCGCTGACCGCCGTCGTGCTGGCGCTCGTGCTGTGGAGCGCGTGGAAGCTCAACGCTGCCCTGATCCTGCGGTGGCTCGCAGGGGCGGTGATCGTGAAGTTTGTCGCGGCGGTCGCCATATTTCCGTACTACCAAAGCCACTTTCGGGGCGAAAACTACGCGCTCGCGGCGCACGACATCATCGCGCGCACGGCCGGTCACGCGCTCTACACGCGGGATGTCAGCGCAAGCGGTCTGAGCGTCGCGGGTTATATCGACGCCTGGCGCTATCCGCAAACGCCGCCGCTGCGCCTGCCGCCGCCGGCGTGGGACGCGGGCTTCGTCCTGTCGTATACGCTCAATCCGGAACTGGGCGAGGTCGCGCATCATTACCGGCTCGGCGGCAACGACCTGTATCTGCTGTGCCGCGGCGCGGCGTGCGGCAGCAATTCGCGTTGAGGCATTTCTGCGCGCTACTACCCTCACCCCCCCGCCCCTCTCCCGGTGGGCGAGGGGAGCGTCGAGCGAAACCGCGCAGTCGCCCGGTTTCGTAATGTTCAATTGGCCCGGCGCAGGAATGCCAGCATGTCGTGGCCGCGGCCGGCGAGTCGCGCCGGCAGATTGAGCAACTCGGCGGCGAGCTTGGCGGCGACGTAGCGCCAGTGCGCGACCTCGCCCTTCTCGTGGAATTTCACTCGCGAAGTTTCGATCCGCTCGGCGGCGAAGCCGGCGCGCACGGCAAGCAATGCCAGCGAGCGCGGGTTGAAGAAACTGATATGGCCGCCGTCTTTGGCGATCTGAAAATAGTCCCAGCGCTCCCGCATGACGGCCACGGTCCAGCTCGCGGTGTTGCCGGTGGAGAGCACGAGCAACCCGCCGGGTTTGAGCACGCGATGACATTCACGCAGGAGCGGCAGGGGTTCTTTGAGATGCTCGATCACCTCAAAGAGCGTAATGGCGTCGAACGATGCGGGCGGCAGGCGAATATCGGCGAGCAGACCCGTATGTACATGGAGGCCCTGCGCGCGCGCGGCCGCGGCGATGCTGGCCGCCGGCTCGACGCCTTCCATGTGAAAGCCCAGTTTTGCGCCCGCCGCCAGAAAATTGCCGCGCGAGCAGCCGACGTCAAGAATACGCAGTGACGCGGGAGCCTTATCGAGCAGCCTGCTGATCGTGTCAAGACGGCGGCGCGCCACCTTGAAACGCCGCCCGAGTTCACGCGGCGCCGGCTGATTGAATTCGTGCTGATCGAATTGCCGCATCGATTCCCAATAGGCCGCCTCGCCGATCCGGCTCAACAGCTGTCCGCACGTCGCGCAGCGCTGCAACGCGCCTTCGGGCAGCACGAGCGCGGTCGGCGTGAGGCCTGCGTTGCAGCCGAGCGGGCACGCCGTGACGTACGATTGTGCCGGTTCAGCCATGCGCCGTTTCGGGCGCGGCGGCCGCGCCGAGGGCGTCAGCCAGTGCCGCGATGACTCTGGACGCCGGCAATTGTTGCAGGCAGTCGCTGTAACTCGCGACGTGCCGGTCGCAACCTTCGTTGCAACACGGCGCGCACGCCGCGTTGCCCTGGAGCAAAGTCACGTTGCTGACGCGCTGCGTGCCGAGGCGCTGCCACGGGTTGACGGCGCCCGGGTAGCGCGCAGGCCATGGCCCCCACTTCACGGGATCCGTCGGGCCGTATAACGCGACTACCGGTGTGCCGAGAGCGGCGGCCATGTGCGTGACCGCCGTGTCCGGGCCGACATAGGCACGTGCGTGACCGAGCAGACACGCGACGTGACTCAGCGTCAGCTTGCCCGCCAGATCGACCGCGCCAGGAATCCGGCGTGCAATGGCGCCCACATACGCGAGTTCTTCCGCATCGCCGCCGCCGGACAGCACCACGTGCATCCCGCGCGCCCGCAGCCATTGCGCGACCTCGATCCACGCCAGATCCCGCCACATCTTGTAGTTGAACTTCGGGAAGGTGTGCAGCACCGCATAAGGTTCGCTCAGCGCGAACGGCAACTGCTGCGCGAGCTCAGTGCGATCGCTGTCACGCGATGCGGCAACGACGTCATAACAGGGCGCAATGTCGAGTATGCCCGCGAGCGCGAGGTGCATCAGGACGGTATGCGTGTTGCGGTTATCGAACGGCGCCCAGCGTTGCAGCAGGTGTGTTTTCCAGCGGTGCTTGGGCGCATCGACCACCAGGCCGGCACGCCAGCGGCCGGCGAGCCACGCATACAAAGTCGGCCGGTCACTCGGCACCACCGAGAGCGCGACATCGTAGCGGCGGGCGATGGCTGCGAGCAGCGCCAGGTGTTCGCGCCAGTGCGGGCGCTGCGCAACCGTCAATACGCGGCGAATGTCCGGGTTGGCGTCGAGCACGCCTGCGCTACCCGCGAAGACCAGCACGTCGATCGCCGTATCGGGCCAGGCGCGCTTCAGGGTTCTGATCAGCGGCGTCGTCAGGAGCACGTCGCCAACGCGGCGCGTGACGACCACCAGTATGCTGGCGGGCGGTTTCATGTGACCCATCCCCACCCCGGCCCTCCCCTTGAAGGGGAGGGTGAGAATAGCGCAACGCGTTGAAACGTTCCCCATCCCCACCCCAGCCCTCCCCGCGCCCTCATCCCCAACCCTTCTCCCGCAAGCAGGAGAAGGGAGCGTTGAGCATCCCGCTTACGCGCGATGGATGCTAAAACTGGGGAGGGTGAGAATAGCGCAACGCGTTGAAACGTTCCCCATCCCCACCCCGGCCCTCTTCTCGAAGAGGCTAGAGGGATTAGCGCATGCAAAGCTTTCATTGCGCTGCGGATGCGGCGTAACGGTTGACGCCGAGCTCGGCGACCGTCCGCTGCGAATTTAACAAAGCGTCGCGGCGGTGCTGGTTTGCAGCCAGACGGCTGCGGTCGTTGTCGGCGTGCCAGAGATGGAATACGGGCGCGGCGAAGCGCGCGCTCTTATGCCGCACGCCGGCATGCAGCAGACGAATGACAAGGTCGGAGTCCTCGAGTCCCCACCCGGAGTAGGTTTCGTCGAGGCCGTTCACGCGCATGAGGTCATCGCGCCACGCCGCGAGATTGCAGGTCTTCACGCCCTCCCAGCGCTGCGGCGCGGATTTGCGCCAAGCGCCCGCGGGAAGGCTCACCAGCGGCAGCCAGCGGTTGATATCGCGTTTTGCCCACGCGATCAGCCATGAACCCGGCGCCCACTGGTGGATGGGCATGCAATCGCGCAGCACGCGGCCGGTAAATCGCGCGCTCAACAGCACGCGGTTGCCGGCGACGAACCAGCCGCGTTCCGCGAGCTGCCGGTGTCGCGCGACGAAGCACGGCAGCGGCACGCAATCGCCATCGCTGAAAATAATGTAGTCGGCGTGCGTCGCCGCGAGCGCGCGGTTGCGGATCGCTGCCGCGCGAAACCCCTGGTCTTCATGCCAGACATGGCTCACGGGAAACGCCGCGCGCGCCCTGAATTCGTCGACGACGCGCCGCGTGTCGCCGGTCGAGCCGTCATCGGCAACGATCAACTCGAACCCGGCATTGCTTTGCGCCTGATAGCCGGCAAGCACTGCGGCAAGCGCATCCGGGCGGTTGTAGGTGGTGATGATGACCGCTATGCGCATGCGCGAAGGTTATGCATTATGGGCGGAGTCTCAGCGTTCGTAGGACAGCCAAGTCTCAGCGTTCATAGGACACTTGCGGTAACGTGAATGATTTTTCATAGGACTAAACATGTCTAAAAAGGAACAATTGAGCGGCGGCGCCGGGCGATGATAAAGGCTGTTCGCGCAGGTATGAGCATACGTCAGGCCGCACAGGAGTTTGGCTTCAGCAAAAGCGCTGCATCGTTTTGGATGGAGCGGGCGCGCGGTCAACGGCTCGATCGTGCGCATTTTTCGAATCGTAAGCCTGGAGGCGCTTGGAACCGTATGGCGTTCGAAATTGAGCAGCGCATTGCTTCGCTTCGCATT
>JAYWDM010000095.1:0-2573 GCA_043779885.1 Betaproteobacteria bacterium
TGAATGTGTTTATCGGCATATGCGAAAAAAAGTGCGGGCTAGCCGCACTTTTTTCCAGACCACGAAAAAGCAGCACGACTAGCGTCGTAAAAACAACGTGCAAGTTCGCGGTGTCATAACGCTCTCTTTCCATGCCACGGTCACTGACTGCGCGTTGAACGGCACTTTGTGTCCGTTCCAACGTGCAGAGTTAAAACAGCGCACTTGCGTCCGCTTTAACTTAAATTGGTAGGCGCGATTGGACTCGAACCAACGACCCCCACCATGTCAAGGTGGTGCTCTAACCAGCTGAGCTACGCGCCTAAAAGCGTCGCATTCTACCTGTTTAAGCACGGCGGTTCAATTGCGGCATTGGGCGGCGGCGGTTACCGCAGCCATGTGCTTGCGGCGGATCGCGCCGCCCCCTATATTCAACGGTCCGCGCCGGCGTCCCGCCGCGGACCGTCTCGACCTGGAGAAATCATGCCTGCTTACGTGATTGTTGAAGTTGAAGTCACCGACCCTGCCGGATATGAGGACTACAAGAAAATGGTGCCGCCATCGCTCGCCGCCTACGGCGGCAAATTTGCCGTACGCGGCGGCGCATGCGAAACGCTCGAAGGGTCGTGGCAGCCCAAACGCGTGGTGGTGCTCGAATTTCCGAGCGTCGCCCGCGCACGGCAATGGTGGACGTCGGAAGAATACAGCGCGGCTAAAGCGCTGCGCCAGCGCACGGCCACAACGCAGATGATCGTGGTTGAAGGCATTGCGTGAAATTGATAGCCGCCCTTGGCGCGTGCTTCATCGCCAGTGCAACGGCAATCGCCGCCGACGACATTTCACGCACGGAGATGGTTTCAGTTCCGGCGGGGCTTTTTACCATGGGCAACAACGCGGGTCCGGAAGACGAGCGGCCCGCGCATCAAGTCCACCTTGCTGCATATTTGATCGACCGGTTGCCCGTGACGAACACGCAGTTTGCCGAATACCTGAATCACACCGGGCCGCGCAACCCACGTAACGAGCGCCTGTACGACGACGACGATGCGGACGCCCGCATCCACCGGCAAGGCAATCGCTGGATCGCCGACATTGGATACGAGCAGCATCCCGTCGTCGAAGCGTCGTGGGCCGGCGCGCGCGACTACTGCGCGTGGCGCGGCAAACGGCTGCCGACGGAAGCCGAATGGGAAAAAGCCGCGCGCGGCGGCGACGCCAGAAAATATCCGTGGGGCAATGCGCCGCCGGATCGCACGCGCGCCCGGTTTGCGGCGCGCTTCAATGACACGGCGCCAGCCGATGCGTTTCCCGCCGGCGCGAGCGCATATGGCGTCCTCGGCATGGCGGGCAACGCCTGGCAATGGGTTTCCAGCGCATACCGGCCCTACCCCTATGATGCATCCGACGGCCGGGAAGACTTGAAAGCAGGCCCCGTGCGCGCCACGCGCGGCGGCGGGCACGACTCCCCCGCCGAAGAAATAACGACCATGCAACGCGGACGGAATCTGTCGCGCAACCCGGCCGCGGGACATCACAATATCGGCTTTCGCTGCGCCAGGTGACCAGCGCATGAAATATGCAGACCATCGCCGGCACGCCGGCTTCGCACCGGTGCGACGAAATTAAGCAGAGCGCCCGCGAAGGAATGAACTTGCCAGACAGCCAGACCCAAACAATGGCGCGCGAATTGCTGGACGCTTACGATCGCGGCGCCCTGGTTCCCGCGCCCACGTCAGGCGATCAGAATTTCGACTGGAACACCGCATACGCTGTCGCGGCGGAAATGGTCAGGTTGCGACGCGCCCGCGGCGAACGCTGCGTTGGCCGCAAGATCGGTTTTACCAACCGCAACATCTGGGCCGAATACGGTGCGACCTCCCCGATCTGGGCGCACGTCTATGACAGTACACTCTTCTACGCAAAAAATAATACGGCCGCCATCTCGTTGCGCGGCGCCGTCGCGCCCAGGATCGAGCCCGAGATCGCATTCAAGCTGAGTGCGCCGGTAGCAGCCGGGTGCACCGACCCGGCGGTCATCCTTCGCTCGATCGCCTGGCTCGCGCCGAGTTTCGAAATCGTCGACTGTCATTTTGCAAACTGGACGTTCAGGTCGGCCGATTCGGCGGCGGACCAGTCGTTCCACTGGCGGCTGATCGTCGGTGAACCCCGCGCCGTTAATGCGGAAGACGCCGGCGTGCTTGCGCAGCAAATTCGCGATTGCGGCGTCACCTTGAAATGCAATGGCGAAATCCGCGAACGAGGCGTGGGCAGCAATGCGCTTGGCCATCCGGCGCTGGCGCTCGCGTTCCTCGCCGATATCGTCGCGACGCAGGCACAGTTTGATGCGCTTGCCGCCGGCGAAGTCATCACGACCGGCACGCTGACCGCCGCGCTGCCGATACACGCCGGCGAAACATGGACTTCCGAAATCAGCGGCCTGCAACTCGCGCCGCTGACGATGGCGCTTACCGGTTAACGCCGCGCCGCATAGGCGACACCCGGTACGTCGCGAACCAGCGCCAGCACGCGATTCAACTGGGCAAGATTACTGACTTCAACCGTCAGCAGCATGCGCGCGGATGCATCACGGCTCG
>JAYWDM010000096.1:0-2572 GCA_043779885.1 Betaproteobacteria bacterium
GGTGCAGCCCAAAGTGCCGGTCGACATGACGCTCGACCACACGCTGACCGTCGATTACCACGGCACGCCGGACGCACTGCGCCGCAACATGCAGCTTGAAATCGAGCGCAATCATGAGCGCTTCAGCTTCGTGAAATGGGCGGTGCAGGCGTACCAAGGCATACGCCTGATACCGCCCGGCTTCGGCATTCTGCACCAGATCAATCTCGAGTATTTTGCGCCGGGGTTGCTGTCCAAAGACGGCACGTACTATCCGGATACGCTGGTCGGCACCGATTCGCATACGTGCATGATCGCCGGTCTGGGCACTGTGGGCTGGGGCGTCGGCGGCATCGAAGCGCAGGCGGCGGTACTCGGGCAGCCGGTTTACATTCTTACGCCGGACGTGATCGGCGTGAACGTGACCGGCGAATTGCAGGCGGGTGTGACGTCCACCGACATGGTGCTGCACGTGACCGAAATGCTGCGCAAGGCGAAAGTGGTCGGCAAGTTCGTGGAATTTTTTGGCGCGGGCATCGCGGGGCTGACGGTGCCCGACCGCGCGACGATCGCCAACATGGCGCCGGAATACGGTGCGACGGTTGGATTTTTTCCGGTTGATGCGCAGACGCTGGACTACCTGCGCCAGACCGGACGCTCCGCGGAGCAGATTGCCGCAACCGGGGCTTACTACCGGAGCCAGGGCTTGTTCGGACCGGCGCGCGCGGACGAAATCGACTATTCGGAAGTGTTGACGCTGGATCTTGCCGCCATCACGCCGAACGTCGCGGGCCCCAAGCGGCCGCAGGATCGCATCGCGCTCGCCGAACTCAAAGGCGAGTTCGCGGCGATATTGACGAAGCCGACGGCCGATGGCGGGTATGGCAAGGCGGGCGGAGATGCTTCCCGCGCAAGTGCAGGTCAAGCCGCTGCGCGCGCAGGCGGCACGCCGGCGGATGCCGCGCCGCGCTCAGCGCCGCGCGACGGCGACGTGGTGATTGCCGCGATCACGTCGTGCACCAACACTTCGAATCCGGGCGTCATGCTCGCGGCGGGACTCCTTGCGAAGAAGGCCGTCGAGCGCGGGCTCACGGCCAAGCCCTGGGTCAAAATGTCACTGGCACCCGGCTCGCGCGTGGTCAGCGAATATCTGGTGGCGACCGATCTGCAGCGTTATCTCGACGAACTCGGTTTCATGCTCGCGGGCTACAGTTGCACGACGTGCTTCGGCGCGTCCGGTCCGCTCGACGCCGGTCTCGAGCAAGCTATAAACGACCATGATGTCGTGGCGTGCGCGGTGCTGTCGGGCAACCGCAATTTCGAGGCGCGCATACACCCTGCCGTGCGCGCGGCCTTTCTGGCGAGTCCGCCGCTGGTCGTCGCCTTTGCGCTGGCGGGGCGCGTCGACATCGATCTTGCGCTTGAGCCGCTCGGCCACGATCAATCCGGCCAGCCCGTCTATCTGAAAGACCTGTGGCCGACGCAGGACGAACTCGCAGGCGCCATGCGCAAGGCTGCCAATCCCGACTACTATCGCAAGGTCTACGGCATGGACTTCGAAGCGGCGAACCCGCTGTGGAAAGCGATTCCACAAAGCAGCGGCGAGAGCTACGCGTGGAGCGACGCATCCTCCTACATCAAGGCGCCGCCGTTTCTCGATGCGCGCTATACCGAATCGGGCCTGCGCGAATTTCGCGGCGCGCGCGCGCTGGCCATACTCGGCGACTCCATCACCACCGACCACATCAGCCCCATCAGCAGCATCAAGGCGAGTTCCACCGCCGGCCTCTACCTGCAAAGCCTCGGTGTCGCGCCCGTGGATTTCAACAACTACGGCGCGCGCCGCATGAACCACGAGGTGATGGTGCGCGGCGCGTTCGCCAATTTGCGCCTGAGAAACCAGATGGTGCCCGGCGTCGAAGGCGGTTACACCGCGCATGAGCCGGGCGGCGGGCAGATGACCATTTATGACGCCGCCATGCGTTACGGGAAAGAGGGCGTGCCGCTGTTCGTGATCGCCGGCGAGGAATACGGCACCGGCAGCGCGCGCGACTGGGCCGCCAAGGGCACGCGATTGCTGGGCGTGCGCGTCGTGATTGCGGCGAGTTTCGAGCGCATCCACCGCAGCAACCTGGTCGGCATGGGCGTCCTGCCGTGCCAGTTGCCGCACGGCGTTACCGCGGTTTCACTCGGCTTGACGGGCAGCGAGCAATTCGATCTTCTCGGACTCGACGAACATGCGAAGCCGCGCCAGCCGGTAACGCTGGTCGTGACGCGGCAGAACGGCAAGCAGGAACGGGTCACGCTTACGCTGCGCCTGGATACTCCGGCCGAGCTCGATTACGTGCGCCGCGGCGGCATTCTGCCCTATGCGCTCGCGGGATTGACGGCGTAGCGGGCGGCGCGCGGGCCGGCGACGCGCGCGTGCAGCGTATTCGTCACTTCGGCGGCGGTCCCGGATACTTGCGTGACAGGCCCGAATGGCACTTACATAAGCGCTTGCCCCCACCCCAGACCCTTGTATGCTGCAAAAGTAGGTGTAAAAGAAGGAGTTGCAAGAGCAGTCGTTGTTAGTGTTCGGAACGCCCTGCAC
>JAYWDM010000097.1:0-2571 GCA_043779885.1 Betaproteobacteria bacterium
GCAGTCCGTCAGGAGACGGGCTACACGGCGCGACTCATACCACACCGCGACGGCGTGGCGATTCCTCTGGAAGGTGCACATATTCTGTGGCAGCGGTGATTCAATATCGAATGCGGAATTGCGGAATGGCGAGCGTACTTTGAGCCGCGCCGTGTAGCCCGTCTCCTGACGGACTGCAGACAACTCTGTACGATAAGCGTAGCCGTTTATTGCCCCCACCAATTTCCGCACGCGCTTCATTTCCACTCGCTCCGCTACGGCACCGTTAACGCCATTGGCATAAAGCTCGACCCGCACCGTCTCCGGATCAAGGTCATCGAGATACACTTGAACCTCAAATATGTGTTGCTCGCCTGCAATCTCTACCTTCATTTCGCCGAAGCGTAGTGCGGCCCATTTCTGTTGCAGCGTGTGCCGCCAATTAACCATTTGCAAACCGATCGCACCATTGTCGGTGCTCCGCTCACGGCAGGCAGACGCCGCCGGGAGGTAGTATTGCTCGGTGTATTCGCGCACCGCGCGGTTGGTGGAAAAGCGCGGCGTCAACTGCGCCATGCTTTCCCGCATCCGCGCCACCCAGGCACCGGGGATACCCTGCTCGTCGCGGGTATAGAATTCGGGGATCACCTCGCGTTCGAGCAGGTTATAGAGTGCTTCTGCTTCGGTTGCGTCCCAAGCCGGATCATCGCCGTGTTCCTGACCATCCCCCAACGCCCACCCCACTTCAGGCGTGTAGGCTTCAGCCCACCAACCGTCCAATTCCGACAGATTGATGCCGCCGTTGACCAGCACCTTCATGCCGCTGGTGCCACTCGCCTCCCACGGCCGGCGCGGCGTGTTGAGCCAAACATCCACGCCCTGCACCAACTGCTCGGTCAAATGCATGTCGTAGTCACTGAGGAAGATCACATGGGAACGTGCCTCGGGCTGCCGGATAAAATGCATCCATTGCTGAATCAGTGCCTGCCCTGCTTTGTCCGCAGGATGGGCCTTGCCCGCCATGATGAGCTGTACCGGGCGCTGAGAGTTGTTCAATATACGCAGCAGCCGCTCCGGGTCGTGCAGCAGCAGGTTCGGTCTCTTGTAGGTCGCGAAGCGGCGTGCAAAACCGAGCGTCAACGTGTTTGGATCGAACAGATGCATCGCACCTTCAACCGCCTCGGACGACGCGCCTGACGCGGCCAGTTGCATGGACAACCGTTTGCGGGCGTATTCAACCAGCGCCGTGCGGACGGCCGTGCGAAATTGCCAGAGACTGGCGGCGGCGATGGCGCGAATGTGCTGTTCGTGTGCTTGCGTCGTCCCCAGCCAGCGATCCTTGCCACAGGCCTGCGTCCAAAGATCGTCGGCCGCCGCCGAATCCCAGGTCGGCATATGGACGCCGTTGGTCACGTGTCCGACCGGCACTTCCTCCGTTGGCCAGTGCGGAAACAGCGGTGCAAACAGCTGCCGGCTTACCTTGCCGTGCAGGCGGCTCACGCCATTCACCGCCCCGCTCCCGCGGATCGCTAGATACGCCATATTGAAAGGTTCCGAGGCGTCGTCCGGGTTCTGGCGGCCCAGGGCCAACAAATCATCGAGCGAAATGCCGAGTTGCGTGCGAGCGTAGCCACCCAGGCAGTGTTCGATCTGGGCCGACGCGAAACGGTCAAAGCCGGCGGCCACCGCCGTGTGGGTGGTGAAGAGATTGCCCGCGCGGGTGACGGCCAGTGCGGCTGCGAAGGACTGCCCGGTGGTTTGCATGAAACTGCGCGCGCGTTCCAGCACGGCGAGCGCCGCATGCCCTTCATTCAGGTGGCAGACCTCCGGCTCGATGCCGAGCGCAGCAAGCAGCCGCCATCCGCCAATCCCAAGGATCATCTCTTGCATCAAACGCATCTCCGGCCCGCCACCGTACAGTTCGCTGGTAATTCCCCGGTACGGCGGGTAGTTTGCCGCATCGTTACTGTCCAACAGGTAAAGCTTCACGCGGCCCACTTGAACCTGCCATGCGCGCAGCCAGATCGGATGGCCCGGCAGGTCAAGCTGTAGCCGCAACCATTCCCCATTCGGTTTACGCAACGGGGTGATCGGCAATTGCCCCGGATCGTTATACGGATAAAGGGCCTGCTGCGCGCCATCATGGTCGATAAGCTGACGAAAATAACCTTGCTGGTAGAGCAGCCCCACGCCGATCACCGGCACGCCCAGATCGCTGGCGGCCTTGAGTTGATCGCCCGCTACGTTGCCCAGTCCGCCTGAATAAATGGGCAATGCTTCGCTCAACATGAATTCCATGCTGAAATACGCAACACAGCTCAGCGGAGATTGCGGGTAAACTTGCTGAAACCACGCGGGCGCCTCTGCCGCATTGCGCCTGGCTTGCACCAGATCATCAACGTTTTTGCGGAGAGCGGGATCGGCTAGAACACGCTGAAGTTTCTCACGCGAGACAGTCTGCAAGACGACCCAGGGATTTTGGGTCAGCTCCCAGAGCCCGGGATCAAGCTGCCGCCATACCTGGTCGGAGGCGTGATTCCACGACGAACGCATGTCCAGGGCAAGCTCGGCCAAGGAGTCGAAACCCTCGAC
>JAYWDM010000098.1:0-2566 GCA_043779885.1 Betaproteobacteria bacterium
TGTTTAACCGGGGCCCGCGGGCACCATGCGGAAGGCAAAATACCGGCTGCCGATATAGAAGAACACCGTGTATACCGGCATGCCAATCGCCTGAGCCAGGTAGGAGTTCACTCCGAAGGAGTGTATCGCGACCAGCACGGTGGCGAGATTAAGCAGGTAGGCCACCGCGAAAACCGCCAGGAAGCGCGCCAGCGCCGGCAGCACCGCGCCCGAGTGCTCGAATGTCCATCCCCGGTTCAGGAGGAAGCTGACGGCCAGCCCGATCACGTAGCCGCTGATGTTGGCAAGCGCATCGCTGAAACCGAGCAGCCATTTGCACAGGTAGATGACGAAAAGGCCGGCCAGAGTGTTCGCGACGCCGACGATAACGAACTTGAGCGGGCTCCCGAGCTTCTGCCGCGTCATTTGATCCCGGTCCGGCTCTCCGGGTCCGTCGGATGAAAGCGGTTGAGCAGGTAGAGCGGCCGCCGTTTCGTCTCGTCGAACGTGCGGCCGAGGTACTCGCCGATGATGCCCAGCGTTATCAGCTGTATCCCGCCGAGAAACAGCACGACCACCATCAGGGACGGGTAGCCGCGGGCGGGATCGCCGAACATGATCGTTCTGTAGATGATGAAAATCGCAAAGAAGAACGCGGCGATCGCGACCAGGATCCCGGCGTAAGTGGCGATTTTCAGCGGCGCGATGGTAAAGGACGTAATGCCCTCGAGGGCGAAGTTCCACAGCCGCCAGTAATTCCACTTGGTCTCGCCCGCAAATCGCGGATCGCGGCGGTAGAGAACGGCAATTTGCGGGAACCCGATCCACGCAAACAATCCTTTCATGAACCGGTGCTGCTCGCGCAGCGTCTTCAGACTATCGACCGCGCGCCGCGACAGCAGGCGAAAATCTCCGGTGTCCTGCGGTATGCGAACGCGGCTGATGCGCTGAATTATCCGGTAGAACAGGTGGGCCGTGGCGCGCTTGAACAGTGTTTCGCCTTCGCGCGCGGAGCGCTTGGCATAAACCACGTCATAACCCTCGCGCCATTGCGCAACCAGCTGCGGAATCACTTCGGGGGGGTCCTGCAAATCGGCATCGATGACTACCACGGCATCGCCCCCCGCGTGGTCGAGTCCGGCCGTCAACGCGATCTCCTTGCCGAAGTTCCTGCTCAGATCGACGACGGCTGTGCCCGGGAACTGCGTGCGCAGATTCATCATCACGCGCAGCGTGTCGTCGGTGCTGCCGTCGTTTACGTAGATGATCTCGGTGCGCATGCCGAGCGCCGAGAGTGCCGCCGTCGCGCGCCGGTGAAATTCCGGCAGGACCTCCTGCTCGTTGTATGCGGGCACCACGACCGTCAGCAACAAATTCGCAATTGGCAACTGCGTGGATTGATCGGCGGCGGCAATCATTTCCGTCGTTGCAGTATCACTCGTAATAGTTTTCGTCATAGGGCCTCAGGCTTTCCAATCGGGGCGATCACCGGCGCCGCGCATCTTACGTTTTGCGGGCGACTGCCAGCAACGAAACGCCGAACGGCAGGCTGGCTCGCGTAAGCACGTGCCGTTCGCTGGCGAAGATTGCTTCCAGAGTCCGGTTGACCAGCGGGCCCGGCAGTTCGAGGTCGCCGGTCCCGTTGCCCGGCGGCCGCATTTTTTCCATGAGCCTGACGGCGGCGACCAGGGGAAACAGCAAGGTGTTGAAGTAGCTCAGGTGCACGACCTGCAAGCCCGCCGCCGTGATGGTCGCACGCAGCGTGGCTGCGACGTAGCGGCGCTTATGGTGATGCTGGGTGTCGTGCAGTCCCCACAGAAACGGAAACGCGGGTACGGTCAGGAGCAGGTGGGCGCCGGCTTTCATCAACGATTTGATCGTAACCAGACTCTCCCGGTCGGCATCGATGTGCTCCAGTACGTCCGTCATTACCACCAGATCGCATTGCGCGCTTTCCGCCGGCATATTGTCGGGAAGGCTGCCCTTGTATACGGTCGCCACGCCGCGGCTGCGCGCCATGTCTATGGCCGCATCTTCCGCTTCGACCCCGATCACGTTGCCGAACGCCGTCAGCGACTCCAGGTTGCCGCCGGTGCCGCAGCCCGCATCAAGAATACGCGCCGGGCGCGGCAGCGGCAGCGACGCTATGACCTTGCTCACGATCGTGCGCCTTGCACTGAACCACCAATGCTGGTCTTCGATCTGCCGCATCCGCACGTAAATCCGAGGATCCATCCTGAGAACCTTTTCCTATTCTGGTGTGGTGAGTCTGAAGTCCGCTAAACGGTCGGCACGCGCCGCCCGGATGAATGAAACGAAATCCGGGGATAGATTGTTGCAGGCGAGGGAACCCGGAATGCGCTGCGCTCCTTCCGGGCTACGTTCTGCCCACAATAATTTTGCCAGTCTGGCCGGATTCTGTAAGCGCATTGCAGACTCTTCACACCAGAATCTCCACCGGCGCCGGATGGCTGAGGAAAGCCGTGGGGCTCGCGGTGAGTCCGTATGCTCCTGACTGAAAGACAACGACCAGATCGCCGATTTCCGCCTTCGCGAGTTCCATACTGTCGGCCAGCAGGTCAAGCGG
>JAYWDM010000099.1:0-2560 GCA_043779885.1 Betaproteobacteria bacterium
GGTAATGCCGCGGCGCGCGCTGGCTCCGAAGCTCGCGGTGATGACGGCAAAGGCGGGTTCGTAAAGCGTCATCGACATCGCGAAACCAAGCCCGACCCAGATGGCGTAAAAGGCAGGCAGCGAATGAACCCGGCTCAGCAGCACCAGCAGCACCGCGGCCGCGAGTGAGCCGCAACCCATCACCGCGCGGCCGCCATAACGGTCGATCAGGATGCCCACCGGCAGCGCGGTGATGCCCGTGCACAACAGACTCAGGGAGAAAGCGCCGATGATTGCATCGCGGCTCCAGCCGAGTTCCTGCTCGATGGGTACGAGCAGCACGGAAAGCGCGTAGAACATCGAGCCCCAGGAAATAACCTGCGTTACCGCCAGCGCCCACATCACGCGCCACGGCGGGCTCGCCGGCGAAGCGCTGTCCACCGTCATGCCGATCGACTCTTGAGGTGACCGTTAAATGGCTTCCGGCTATTGGCCGGGAAACCGCGGCGATGCAGTCGATCCAGACGGCTCAAATAATTTCCGCGCGCCCGTTGTTGAGCACGGTCACGCCGCGCGCCGGCACCGTCGCGCGAAACGATACGATGTTGCCATCGCGCCATATTTCAGTGCGGATCGTTTCGCCGGGATACACCGGTGACGAGAAGCGGCCTGCCATGCTCCTGAAGCGGGCGGGGTCGTAGCCGCAGCAGGTTTGCAGGAGCGCGTGGGCGGCGACGCTGAACGTCGCGCGGCCGTGCAGGATCGGCATTTTGAAG
This sequence comes from Betaproteobacteria bacterium, assembly GCA_043779885.1. GTDB lineage: Bacteria > Pseudomonadota > Gammaproteobacteria > Burkholderiales > SG8-41 > PALSA-1004. Next base: position 756 of record JAYWDM010000099.1, read on the forward strand.
CCGGCCTTTTGCGCATAGGCGGGATCGGCGTGCAGCGGATTGTAGTCACCGGACAGGCGATAGATGAGCGCGGCCTGCGGCAGCGTGTGAAGGTCGCACGTCAGATCGGGCGGCGTTTCCGGAATCGGATGCTGCGGCTTGCCCGGACCACCCGGGCCGCCGAAGCCGCCATCGGCGCGGCAGAACGTCGTTGAGGTGAGCGTGCAGATCGTGTCGCCGCTCTCTTTGTCGCGTACCGTGCACTCGGTCAATATCAATGCGCCTTTGTCTTTGCCCTTGTCGAGGACACCGACTACTTTGGTATGCCCGATGATGGCGCCTTCAACCGGCAGCGGCTTATGAATCGCAAAACCCTGCTCGCCATGCACCACGTGGCTGCGCGTGATGCCGGTGCCGCCCTGCGCATGCCACGGCCCCGGATAGCCAAGGATGATCGCCATCGAAGGCAGCGCCTGCAGATGCGGCTCGTAGACGAACCTGAGCTGGTTGGCGTCACACGGGTCGGCGCCGAGGCCGACGCCGAGCGCGTAGAGCATGGTGTCGCGCTTGCTGAGTTGCTGCTCGACTTCGGGAATCTCCCAGTTGATCAGCTCTTCGTAGTTGATCGCCATGCGATGCATCTCCCAGGCAGTGCGCCACGCGGTTCCATCTTGTGCAGACCTGCGGACGAGGAATTGTGAGGACGCCGGACGCGGGTTCCGGGTGTTAATTCGCCTGTATACTAGCACACTGCAACGCTCGATTTATCTGCTCAGGGAGAATGCAATGACGATCAAAGTGGGCGACAGTCTGCCGGCAGGCAAGCTGTGGGAACTGCCGGTCGAATGGTTCGCGGGCTGCCCGACGGCCGCCGACGAAATCGCGCTGCCGGACGCAACGAAAGGCAAGCGCATCGTGATGTTCGGCCTGCCCGGGGCTTTTACCAGGACCTGAAGTGCCGCTCACCTGCCCGGATTCGTGCAGGATGCAGACAAGATCAAGGCACAAGGCGTCGACGAAGTCTGGTGCATTTCCGTCAACGATGCGTTCGTCATGGCAGGCTGGGGCAAGGACAACAAGGCGTTCGGCAGGGTACGCATGATGGGTGACGGCAGTGCGCTTTACACCAAGGCGCTGGGCGTCGAACTGGACCTGATCGCGCGCGGCATGGGCGTGCGCTCGCAGCGCTACTCGATGCTGGTTGAAGACGGCGTGGTCAAGGCCTTCAATCTCGAAGCGCCCGGCAAATTCGAGGTGAGCGGCGCGGACAAAATGCTTGCGCAGCTGTAACTGCTGTCAAAAAAGCACAACGGCATTTAGCCGCCGATAAACGCCGATAAACGCCGATAAACGCCGATGAAAACCTGGAACCATCGCAAGCAGGTCGCTAAAGTTGTTGATTTTATCTGCGTTCATCTGCGTTTATCTGCGGCTTCCATGTGTTTTTGAAATAGCTACGCGTAATGCTGGAGATTCTGATGGCACATCAGAAAGTTTGAAGTGCATGACCGCAAAATCGATTTCGCATGATGCGCATAAACCGGCCGGCAAGCCGCGGCATCCTCTGGCGGATCGCGCGCGCTTCAAGGTCTGGAACACCGACAAACTGCGGCTGACCGATCTTGACCACCAGTACCACGTCAACAACGCGGTGTTCGCCGTGCTGTACACGAGCGGCCGCCACGACTTCATCTACAGTCACGTGCGCCCGCTGGTGGCGGAGAGCGACATGTTCGCGATGGTCAAGATCACCATCGAATATCTCGCCGAGATGCATTATCCGGGCGAAGTCGAAGTCGGCACGCTGATACGGCGCCTGGGCCGCA
>JAYWDM010000100.1:0-7506 GCA_043779885.1 Betaproteobacteria bacterium
AATCTCGTATTTTTCGCAATCAACGAGTGACGAGATTGCTTCGTCGCCTTTGGCTCCTCGCAATGACAGTCTCTGCCGATTTTCAACAAACTGCTAGTCGGGCTTGATCCCCGCCTCGCGTATGACCTTCCCCCACACCTCGCGTTCGCGCGCGAGCAATTTGCGCAAATCATCGGGCGGTCCGGACAGCGGTTCCGCGCCCTGCGCGAGCAGGCGGTCGCGCACGTCGGACTGCTGCATCACGGAGGCGATTTCCGCGTTCAGCTTCTTGATGATGGCGGGCGGGGTTCCGGTCGCCGCCAGCACCCCGAACCAGCCGCCGGCCGCAAAGCCGGGCGCGACGGATTCCGCGATCGTCGGCAATTCCGGGACGACGACGGAGCGTTTGGCGCTGGTCACCGCGAGGCCGCGCAGCGCGCCGCTTTTCATGTACGGCACCACCACCAGCACGTTGTCGATTGCGGCATGCAGCCTTCCGCCGAGCAGATCCGGCATCAATACGCCAGTGCCTTTGTACGGCACGTAAAGCATGTCGATGCCGGTCATGCGCTTCAGGAGTTCGCCAGAGAGGCGTTGCACCGAACCCGGCGTGGAACCCGCGAAATTGAGCTGGCCGGGCCGGGTCCTGGCGTAGGCGATAAATTCCGGCATGGAGTTCACCGGCACCGACGGATGCACGACGAACACGTACGGCGAAGTCGCGAACAGCGCAATCGGCGCGAAATCCCGCGTCGTGTCGAACGATAATTTCGAGTACAGGCTGGAAACGGTGCCGAATGAGCCGCCGGCCATCATCAGCGTATAACCGTCGGGCTGCGACTTGGCTACGAGCTCGATGCCGATGATGCCGCTCGCGCCCGCCCGGTTGTCGACCACGATCTGCTGTCTGAAGCGTTCGGCAAGTTTCGCCGCCAACAGGCGGCCCATGATGTCGGTGGACCCGCCGGGCGGCAAGCCGATGATCATGCGGATCGGGCGCTGCGGATAATCCTGCGCCGCAGCCGCGGCAGCCATGGCCGCCGCGCACAGCAAAGCGAGCAGCCTCGCTGCGCGACGCGGGTACATCCGGCAAGCGTATCTGGCGCGACGAGGCGGCAAGACCGGGCTACTTTTTCGCGACGCCGCCCGCCGCGAGCAACTTGTTCTTGGTGAGATTGCGCAGTTCGGCCTGCCTGCGCTTGTAGCAAGCCAGGCAGATCCAGCGTGTCGTCCCGATTTTGCGGAACTCGCCGGTCGTCCAGTGGCTGCCGGTGCTGCAGAATCGTTTCTTGATTTCACCGGTCATGTTTTCCCCGCTCCATACCCGTATAGTATCAGGCAAACGGCGACTGCCGAAAATCCTGCACCGCCGGTCATCGCCTGCCGGCGATCAGACATTGGCCTCGATGTTATCGATCAGGCGCGTCCGGCCGAGCCGCGCGGCCGCAAGCACCACCAGCCGGCGTTCGCCGTTTTGCGGCGGCTGCAAATCGCTCTGCCGGCGCACCACGATGTAATCGGGCTTCCAGCCATGGTGCGCGAGTTCCGCCATCAGGTCGAGTTCGATGCGCTGGTAATCGCGCGCGCCGGCCGCCAACTGATCGCGCGCGCTGCGCAGTTCCTGATACAGGCGCGGCGCTTCGCGGCGCTCCTCTGGCGACAAATACGAATTGCGCGACGATAATGCGAGCCCGTCTTCGGCGCGCACCGTCTCGGCCAGGATGATCTCGATCGGGAGCGCCAACTGGCGCGCCATGTTGGTGAGCACCAAGCACTGCTGGTAATCCTTCTTGCCGAATATAGCAGAGTGGGGCGACACCATGTTGAAGAGCTTCAGCACGACGGTCGATACGCCGCGAAAATGCCCGGGACGCACCGCACCGTCGAGAATGTGCTGCAGATCCGACGGTTCGACGACGTACGTCTGCGGCTCGGGATAGATTTCGCGCTCGTCGGGCACGAACACGACATCGACGCCGGCGGCGCGCAGCTTCTCACAATCCGCATCGAGCGTGCGCGGGTAACGCTCGAAGTCTTCCCGCGGACCGAACTGCAGGCGGTTGACGAATATGCTGACCACCGTGCAGGCGGCGCGCGGTTTCGCGATATTGATCAGTTGGATGTGGCCGGCGTGCAGATTGCCCATCGTCGGCACGAACACGTTGTTCGGCACGCGCTGCAAACGCTCGCGCAAAGCGGCGACGGAGTGGATGACGTCCATGTTAAAGGCAGGATTGAGGATTGATGAGCGAGGATTGCGGACCGAGGGAGCGCTATTCTAATCCAAACCACGCCGTGGGCATTTACCCGATCCTGCTTTCAATACGAATGTTCCGGTCCGGGAAACGTCTTCGCCTTGACTTCCCTGACGTAGGCCGCGACCGCGCTTTGCACGCTGCCGGCGCCCGGCAGGAAATTCTTCACGAACCGCGCTTTCTTGCCGGGAAAGATATCGAGCATATCGTGCAGTACCAGCACCTGCCCCGAACACTCGACGCCGGCGCCGATGCCGATGGTCGGGATACGCAGCGCGGCGGTCACCTCGCGCGCCAGCGCCGCGGGAATCAATTCGAGCACCAGCAAGCCGGCGCCGGCGTCCTCGATGAGTTTCGCCTCGGCGATCAGCCGCTGCGCCTGCGCGTCGGTTTTGCCCTGTATCCGGTAGCCGCCGAACTGGTGCACCGACTGCGGCGTGAGTCCCAGATGCCCGCACACCGGCACGCCGCGCGCGGTCAGGTAGGCGATCGTTTCAGCCATCGTCTCGCCGCCTTCGAGCTTGACCATCTGCGCCCCCGCCGCCAGCAGGCGCGCGGCGTTTTCGAACGCCCGCCCGGGATTGACCTGGTAGCTGCCGAACGGCATGTCCGCAATGATGAAAGCGCGCTGCGATCCGCGCGCAACACACGCCGTGTGATAAGCCACGTCGCGCATCGTGACCTGCAGCGTCGAGTCGTGCCCCTGCAGCACCATGCCGAGCGAGTCGCCGATCAGCAGCGTCTCGACCCCGGCGGCGTCGAGCACCGCCGCAAAGCTCGCGTCATAGCAGGTCAGCATCGTGATCTTGTCGCCGTCCTGCATCATCTTGTGCAAAGTCGTCAGGGTAATCCTCATGTCATTTCCTTTCGGCCACGTACGACACAGCTAAGAACCCGGCAATGGGTAATGGTAATGGGTAATGGGCGAACGGCCTCCGCCATTCCCAATGCTTCGGCACGCACCACCCTTCACCCTTCACCCTTCACTCACCAAGGCTGAAAAATTCGCGCGCGCCGCGCATCGCCGCTATGCGCTCCAGCAGCAAGTCAAAGTCCGCCGGCGTGTCGACAAAATTAAGATTTTCGGAATTCACGATCAGGACGGGCGCTGCGTCATATTGGTAGAAAAACCGCGCGTAGCTCTCCGCAAGGCGCAGCAGATAATCCTCGGAAATCGCGCGCTCGTAACTCACGGCCCGGCGCCTGACGCGCTCGATCAGCGTCGCGGTCGACGCCTGCAGATAGATTACCAGATCGGGGGTGGCCGCCTGCGGCTTTAACTGCGTGTAAATCTGCTGGTACAACTTGAGTTCGTCGTCGTTCAGCGTCAGGCGCGCGAACAGCGGATCCTTGTCGAGGATGAAATCCGCCACCGTGGCGCGCCTGAAAAGATCGGTCTGGTTCAGTTCGCGCACCTGCTGCATGCGCTGGAACAGAAAGAAGAGCTGAGCGGGCAGCGCGTAGCGCGCGTTGTCCTGGTAGAAGCCGGGCAAAAACGGATTCGCACCCGGGTCTTCAAGCAGCGGCGTGCTGCCGCTCTTTTCGGCAAGCATGCGCGCGAGACTTGTCTTGCCCGCGCCGATCGGGCCTTCGACGACGATATAACGGTATTTCTCAGGCAGCGGCGTCATGCGCTTTGGCCGCCGATCCGACACGCGTCACACCGGCGGCGTCGACCGCGCGCAGCAACTCGCCCACCACGCCGCGGCCGGGAACCACGCACCGCGGCGCAATCTCCGCGAGTGGCACCAGCACAAAGGCGCGCTCGTGCAGGCGCGGATGCGGAATGGTCAAGCCTTCTTCGTGCACTTGCAGGCCGCCGTACAGCAGCACATCCAGATCCAGCGTGCGTGGCGCGTTGGGGAACCGGCGCTCGCGGCCGTGGCTGGCCTCGATCGCGAGCAGCGCATCGAGCAACTCGCGCGGGCTCAATGCCGTCTCCACCGTGGCGACCGCGTTGATGAAATCCGGCTGATCGGCGTAGCCCACCGGTGCGGTGCGATACAGCGATGACTGCGCGACAAGCCGGGTCCGTGGCAGGGCCGCCAGCGCCGCCAGGCCGGACGCGACCTGGGATACCGGATCTTCAAGATTGGCGCCCAGCGCTACGTACGCGGTCTCGAATTTCAATTGCGCACCCGTCAATACCTCAATGCAAAGGCACGGCGAAAAACCTGAAAAAAAGCATTCAGCCGCAGATAAACGCAGATGACAACCTACGATCGCAGAGAAAAACAAACAACAATTAAGTGCTTCACGGAACAACATTGCATCCGAAACATCACACGATTCCTGTCAAATCCATTTCTTTCGAATTTTATTTTATCTGCGTTTATCTGCGTTTATCTGCGGCTAATTGCCGTTTCCAGGTTCATGCGGCGCCGGATTCGTGCGCGGGAGCCGTCGCCGGCTTCTTCTTGCGCCGCGGCCGGCGGCGTTTTTTCTGCCCGGCCTGCGGACTGTCCTTCATCAGCATGGCGGCGCGCGCCGGCTCGTCGGCATGCTGAAACTTCTCCCACCATTCGCCCGCCTCGCTCTCGATTTCGCGGCTCAGACAGCGCAACAGCAGGAAATCGAAGCCGGCGCGGAACCGCGGATGCGCGAGCAGCAAATATGGCCGCCGCCCGGAACGGTTGAGAAAGCGCGCCTGCAGCGCCCAGATGTCCTTCATGTCAGCGCAGTAACGGCGATGGATCGCGAGTTTCTCCGCCTGCGCCTGCAAAACCCCTTCCATGGCCCCGAACAGCGCCGGCATGGTATGCATGCCGCGCCCTTCCGCCGCCTTCCACGCCGCGAGCACTTCATGCCACAGCAATGCAGCGAACAGGAATCCCGGCGACACCGTCTTGCCCGCATTGATCCGCTGGTCCGTATTCTCCAGCGCGAGCATGACGAAACGCTCGCCCAGCGGCTGCTCGAGGATCACGTCCAGCAGTGGCAGCACGCCGTGATGCAGCCCTTCCTTGCGCAGGCGGCGTACGGCCTCCGCCGCGTGACCGGACAGCAGCAGCTTCATCATTTCGTCAAATACGCGCGATTTCGGCACGTTGAGCAGGAGACCGGCCAGTTCCCGCACCGGTTTGCGCGTGTGCGATTCGATTTCCAGCCCGCGCGCCGCCGCCAGGCGCACCGCGCGCAGCATGCGGATCGGGTCTTCGCGGTAGCGCTGCGCGGGGTCGCCGATCATGCGCAGCTTCTTCGCCTTGATATCGGCGATGCCGCCGTGATAGTCGAGTACTTCCTCGCGCACCGGATCGTAGAACATCGCGTTGACGGTGAAATCGCGCCGCCGCGCGTCGTCCTCGAGGCTGCCAAAAACATTGTCGCGCAGAATGCGGCCGTGCTCGTCGGTCGTATGCTCGCCTTCGTTCGCCGCCTCGTCCGCGGCGTCGCCGGCGCCCCGGAACGTCGAGACTTCGATGGTTTCGTTGCCGAACATCACGTGCACCAGGCGAAAGCGGCGGCCGATGATGCGCGAACGGCGGAATATCGCGCGCACCTCTTCCGGACGCGCATCGGTCGCGACGTCATAGTCCTTGGGAATGCCGCCGAGCAGCAGGTCGCGCACCGCGCCGCCGACCACATAAGCGGCGTGACCGCGCTGCTGCAGCGTTTCGCAGACTTTCGCCGCGTGGCGGCTCACGTGGTCGCGCGCGATGCGGTGAATTTTGAGGGGTATGACCTTGGGCTGCGCAGACTGGAACAGCCTGCCGGAAAAGACCTTGCCGAGAAAACGTCGAATCATTAAATGGCTTGCCTAACGTTACCGTCTCATAAAACCCGATCCCCTCCCCCTCGATGGGGGAGGGCCAGGGTGGGGGTGACAATTACCGTGACGCGCAAAGTTTTCACCCCCATCCCCACCTTCCACCCTCAAGGGGGAAGGAGCGATATTTGTACTTTGTGACACAGTCCTGCCAATCGTCAAAACAAATTGAGCGGCGCACCAACGGGGCGTCCGCTCCAATTTGTACTGCGGTAATTATATAACGGGGATGAAGTGAACATCCCCTTCATCGCCGAACGCGCGTACCCGGCAGCCGTAGAGGCTTTCCAGCCGTTCGGCCCGCAGCAACCCGGCCGTCGTGCCGGCCGCGTAACGGCCGTCTCCATGCAGCATGAGTATGCGGTCGCAGCGGCCCGCGAACGTCAGATCGTGGAGAACGATCGCGGCCGCCTTGCCGCAGTCGCGGGTCGCTTCGCGCAACCGTTCGAGCGTCTGCAACTGGTGCCGCAAGTCAAGGTGCTGCAACGGCTCGTCAAGCAGCATGATCCGCGGATCCTGCGCCCACAGTTGCGCAAGCCGCGCGCGCTGGCGCTCGCCGCCCGACAAGGTGTCATACGACTGCCCCGCCAGCGCCGTCAGATCGAATGCCGCAAGAGCGCGCGCGGCGGCATCTTCGTCGTCCGCGGTCCAGCCGAACAGGCTGCGCGCGTGCGGATAGCGGCCTAGCCTGACGTAATCGGCCAGCGAGCCCCAGAACTGCTGATCTTCGCGCTGCAACAGGATGCCGAGCGTGCGGCCCAGTTCGCGCCGCGAGTAATGCTCCAGCAATTTGCCCGCGACCGTCACGCTGCCTGCCGCCGCCGGAGCGAGGCCGGCCAGCGTGTGCAGCAGCGTCGTCTTGCCGCTGCCGTTGCAGCCGAGCACCGCCCACAATTCGCCCGGCGCGACCGTCAATTCGAGGTCAGTGCACAGCACGCGCGCGCCGACGGCGACGGTCAGCCGCGCGGCGCCGAGCGCAACAGGGGTAAGTGTCATGGCTTGCGCGACAAGAGGAAAAGCAGCACCGGCACGCCGATCAACGCGGTAAACACGCCGACCGGCAGTTGCTGCGGCGCCCAGACCGTGCGTGCAAAAGTGTCTGCCAGCGTTACGAAGCTGCCGCCCGCGAGCGCGGATGCGGGCAGCAATGTGCGGTGATCGTTAACACCGACCAGCCGCAGCGCGTGCGGCACCATGATGCCGACGAAGCCGATGCTGCCGCCGAGCAGGACCGCGGCGACCGTCCCCGCCGCCGCGGCAAAATAGATCGCCGCCTGCAGGCTGCCGACCGCAACGCCGAGCGCGCGCGCCTTCAATGTGCCCAGAGAAAGCGCGTTGAGCCCGCCCGACCACGCCGTGAAGACGGCCAATATGAGCGCCAGCAGCAGCCATGCAACGCCGCTTGCGCCGGCGTGCGACAAATCGCCCATCAGCCAGAACAGCATGCCTTTCAACTGCGCCTGCGGCGCGAGCGTGAGCGTCAGGCTGATCAGCGCGCCGAAACCC
>JAYWDM010000101.1:0-2555 GCA_043779885.1 Betaproteobacteria bacterium
GGCCGCCAGAAACTCGAGTTGCGCCTCGTTCTCCACGCCCTCCGCGATCACCTTCAGCCGCAAGGCGTGCGCCATCGTGATCACCGCCTGCGCGATCGAAGCATCGTCCTGATCGTCGGGCAGATCGGTGACGAACGAGCGGTCGATCTTGAGCGAATCGATGGGGAAGCGCTTCAGGTAGCCCAGGCTCGAATAGCCCGTGCCGAAGTCGTCGATCGCGATGTGCACGCCAAGCGCCTTGAGGCTGCGCAGCGTGGCGGTCGTTCCGTCCGCGTCATGCATCGCGGCGCCCTCGGTGATTTCGAGTTCCAGCAGGTGCGGGGCTATGCCGTATTCCCGCAGCGTATTGGTCACCATCTCACAGATGTTTTGCTGGTGAAACTGGCGGGCGGAAAGATTCACCGCCACCGGCACGGGTATGAGGCCACCGTCCAGCCACGCGCGTATCTGCGCGCACGCAGCCCGCAACACCCATTCGCCCGCGGCGACGATCAAGCCCGATTCTTCGAGCAGCGGAATGAAATCCCCCGGCGGCACCAGCGCGCCGCCGGGGCGCTGCCAGCGCAGCAGCGCTTCGACACCCGTGATCCTGCCGGTGAGAAGATCCGCCTTGGGCTGGTAATGGAGCACGAATTCATTGCGCTGGATCGCATAGCGCAGCAGGTTTTCCAGTTGCAGCCGTTCCGCCGTCTGCGTGTTCATCGCCGCGGAATAGAATTGATAGTTGTTCTTGCCCTGCGCCTTGGCCCGGTACATCGCCACGTCCGCGTGTTTGATCAGAATGGCGCCCGTATCCGCGTCGCCCGGATAGGTGGCTATGCCGATGCTGGCGGTGGTGAATACCTCGTGCCCCTCGACGTCAAACGGTTCGGCGAGCATGGCGATTATTTTCTGCGCGACCACGCCGGCGTCCTCTATGCGCACGAGCTCGGTCAGGATGATCGCGAATTCGTCGCCGCCCAGGCGGCCGACGGTATCTTCGGCGCGCACGCACTGCGCGAGGCGCGGCGCCACCTGCCGCAGCAACTGGTCGCCCACGTTGTGTCCCAGCGTGTCGTTCACCACCTTGAAGCGGTCCAGGTCGATGAACAGCACGCCGACGATCCAGTTGCGCCGCCGCGCGCGGTCGAGCGCATGACCGAGCCGGTCGTAGAAGAGTTCCCGATTGGGCAGCGACGTGAGGCTGTCATGGTGCGCGAGATGAATGAGCTGTTCCTGCACCCGCTTGCGCTCCGAGATGTCCTCGGCCACCGTGATAAAGTGCCGGGGCTGCCCTTTCTCGTCGCGCGCCAGCGAAGTCGAATGATGGACCCACAGCAGTGAACCGTCCTTGCGCAGCAGTCGCCGCTCGCTGCTGACATTTTGCAACTCGCCGAGAATCAGCTTTTTGCGATTTTCGAGCGCACTCCCGGCGTCCGCCGGATCCATGACCTGCACGGTCGACAGATCGAGCAGTTCGTTGCGCGTATAGCCGAGCATGTCGCAATACTTGTCGTTGACCTGCAGATAGCGCTGCCCGGGCGAGGTCATGACAATGCCCACCCCGGCCTGGCTGAAGGTCGCGCGCAGCGTTTCCTCGCTCGCGCGCAGCGCGGCCTCCGCCTGCTTGCGCTCGGTGATGTCCTCCACCACGCGAATGAGATACAGCGGGTTGCCGTCGCCATCGCGCACGAGCGATACGCTGCGCCGCGTCCAGATCGCCGTGCCGTCCTTGCGCACGTAGCGCTTTTCCGCGCGGTAGTCGGGGATTTCACCCGCCACCAGACGCGCCGCCTGCTTGCCGTGATCGTCAATCTCGTCCGGATGGTTGAGGTCGCGGGTACCCATGGTCAGCAGCTCTTCGCGGGAGTAGCCGACCAGTTCGCTGAATTTGCGGTTGACGCGCAGATACTGTCCATCCGGCGCTGTATGCACGATGCCGACCGCTGCATTGTCGAACGTCGCGCGCATCAACTCCTCGCTGGCGTTCAGGCTTGCCTCCACGCGCTTGTGATCGGCGCGCGCCCTCAGGCTGACGATACCGTAGGCGAGGTCCGCCGCGAGTTCCCTCAGGAGCACGACCTCCTCGGGATCGAACGCATCGATTTCCGCGGCGTGAATTTTCAGCACGCCGAGCGGCGCGCCGTCCGCATACAGCGGGAGCGCGATGGTCGACGCGTAACCCTGCTCGCTCGCCATGTCCCGCCACGCGCGGGCCACGGGTTCGGCGGCGACATTGCGGACATGCACAGGCTGGCCGGAACGGATTGCGCGACCCGCGCTGCCCTGCCCCGGCTCCCCGTCGCCCCAGGAGATCCGCGCCGCCAGCAGGGATTCCCGATCGATTCCCGCCTGCGCAACCGGTCGCACGGATTTGCGTTCGTCGTATTCGGCGTAACCCACCCACGCGGAGTGGTAGCCGCCGGACCTGACGACCGTTTTGCACATGTCATGCAGCAACTGGTTTTCATCGCCCGCGCGTACCAGCACGTGGTTGCACTCGGCCATGACTTCGCGCGCCCGCGCGACGTTGCGCAGCCGCTCTTCGGTCTGCTTGCGCGCGGTAATGTCTTCGA
>JAYWDM010000102.1:0-7505 GCA_043779885.1 Betaproteobacteria bacterium
CCCGGCGTGATCTCGCTTGCGGCAGCCAGCGCCTTCTCGCGCGAGCGCGAGCCGAGCACCACCGGATAACCCGCGGCCGCCCAGCGCATGGCGAGGCCCGAGCCGAGCGCGCCGGTGCCGCCGATGATAGCCAGTACGGGAAGCGCCGGCATTACTCTGACCGCCGTTTCCCGCGCGCCAGGCCGTGTCGCGGCCAGGCGGCGGCCGCATCACACAAGCGCCATCTCCGGCAGCCGCACGATCTTCACGCCGGCGGCCTCGAGCGCCGCGCGCACTGCGCTCGCGAGCACGATTGCGGTCGGCTCGTCGCCATGCACGCACAGCGTGTCGATCTGCTGGGGAATGCGCTTGCCATGGCGCGAAACGATCTCGCCGTTCACCACCATGTTGACGACGCGCTCCGCCGCGACCGCCGGATCGTGGATCACGGCGCCCGGAATTTTCCTCGATGTCAGGCTGCAGTCGTCATCGTAAAGACGGTCGCAGTAGGCTTCGCGCGCGACCTTGAGGCCCAGCTTGCGGCCCGCTTTTTCCATCTCCGAGCCCACGTTGGTGACATAGATGATGTTGCGATCGACCGCTTTGATGGCGCGGCCGATCGCCATCGCGTAATCGGCGTTCTCCGCCGCCATATTGTTGAGGGCACCGTGCGGCTTCAGGTGCGTAACTTTCTCCCCGACATACGCCGCCATCGCGGACAATGCGCCGATCTGGTAGGCGATAATGTATTCGAGGTGCTCCGGCTGCATGTCGATGCGGCGGCGTCCGAAACCCCACAGATCGTTGAAGCCCGGATGCGCGCCTATGCTGACACCTTCCTCCTTGGCGCGTTGCACGACGTGCCGCATGGTGAGCGGATCGCCGGCATGCATGCCGCAGGCGATGCTCGCGGAACGGATGATCTTGAGGATGGCGTCGTCGTCGCCGATGCGGTAGGCGCCGAAACCCTCACCCATGTCTGCATTGAGATTTACCGATAGCGTCATGATTTGCCTTTCATACACGAAGGAAGCGGCCTGCGCTTCAGATCCCCGCATGATGATTGCGGGGCAGCGCCGCCGCCGGCACATTGCGCGGTGACGCGACAACCTGCCGGGGACTTGTATAGATTGTATGATACTAACAATAGGATGACAATTTGAATGGTGAACCGTTGAAATTCGACGCGACACGCCGGCGCCGGCCGCGCGGCATTTGCCCTGGAGCGGTCCCCTCGTGAGCGTGCGTTTTCTTCCCGCGGGCGACACCGCGCTGATCGTCGAGTTCGGCGACAGCATCGATCGCGCCGTGAGCGCGCGCGTCCTGCGCCTGAGCGCGCTGGTGCGCGCGGCGACCCTGCCCGGTGTCGTTGAAACAGTGCCGACGTTTCGGTCGCTGCTGGTCCACTACGAGCCGCGGGCGACCGACAGCGCGAGCCTGACCGCGGCAATCGAAAAGCTTCTCGAGCACGGCAGCGCCGACGCGCAACCGGTAAAGCTGTGGCGAATTCCCGCGTGTTATGCGTTCAGCCATGCCCCCGACCTCGCGGAAGTCGCGCAACGCACCGGCATGAGCACCGCCGCGGTCGTTGACCTGCACAGCGGCACGCGCTTTCACATTTACATGATCGGCTTCGTGGCCGGATATCCATACCTGGGGGACCTGCCGGCGCCGCTGGTCCTGCCGCGGCGGGCCGACCCCCGCGTCCGTGTGCCACCCGGCTCGATCGCGATTGCGACCAGCCTCACCGCGATCTATCCGCTGGAGAGCCCGGGCGGATGGCACCTGATCGGCGCAACACCCATACGCCTGTTCGATCCGCGCCGGGCGCGGCCGGCCCTGCTCAGCCCCGGCGATGCGGTTCGCTTCGAGCCGATCACGGCAAGCGAATTCGATGCGATACGCGCCGCGGTCGCGGCCGACGCTTACCAGGTTCCCGCGGAAACGCTCGCCGCATGATGCCGTCGCTTGAGATTATCGCGGCGGGTGTACACACGACCGTGCAGGACCGGGGCCGGTTCGGCTATCAGGACGTCGGCCTGCCGGCCGCCGGCCCGCTCGACCGCATCAGCTTCCAGTTGGCGAATGCGCTGGTCGGCAATGCGCCCGCTGCTCCCGCGTTCGAAATGCTGCTGCAGGGGCCGACTGTAAAGGTCATGGCGGAGTCCGTGCGCGTCGTGCTCGTCGGCTGCGCTGCGCAGATCGAGATCCGCTCCGGTAATCCACGCACCATCGCGGCCGGACGCAGCGTGCGACTCGCGCGCGACGACGTGTTCCGGGTCGGCGCGCTGCGCGACTCCATCTGCGCTTATCTCGCGATCGAGGGCGGACCCGATATTGCGCCGGTCCTCGGCAGCGCCTCGACCTATGTCCGCGCCGCCATCGGCGGTTTTGAGGGACGCCGCCTCAAGGCCGGCGACCGCGTGCCGCTCAGGCTGGACAGCGTGGAGGTTCGCGGCGAGTACGCGCTCGCGCGGCCGCTCGACCTTGGCCTCGACCAGCCGATACGCGTGGTGCTCGGCCCGCAGGCGGATTTTTTTACGGACGGCGCCGTGCAGACGTTTTTAGCGTCGGCATATACCGTGTCGCCCCAGTCCGACCGCATGGGCTACCGTCTCGAAGGACCGGCGCTCGCGCATGCCAAAGGCTATAACATCGTCTCCGACGGCATCGTCGCCGGAGCGATCCAGGTGCCGGGCTCGGGCCTGCCGATCGTGCTCATGGTGGACCACCAGACTACCGGCGGATATCCGAAAATTGCGACCGTGATCTCCGCGGACATCCCCGTTATCGGCCGGCGCAGGCCCGGCCGCGCGATCCGCTTCGTCGCCGTCGGTGTGCGCGAGGCCGAGCGGCTGCGCCGGGAGCAGGAAGCAGCAACCCGGCTGGCGATCGAAAATTTCCTGCTCCTGTAAGCTCAATGGTCAGCACCCTGCCCATTATTTTTTCCCTGCATCGTTGGCTGCCGGCTGAAAAAAATATCACGTCAATTTCCGGATAGAATCAGCGGCATGTCGAAACTGAAAACAACTTACGCGCGCAGTCCCGTACCGCTGTACATTCAGGTCGCGTCCACGCTCAGACAGCGCATCGAGAACGGACAGTGGCGGCCGGGACAGAAGATTTCAACGCTCGAAGGCCTCGAACGCGAATTCGAGGTCGCGCGCGTCACCGTCCGGCAGGCGGTCGAACTGCTGCAAAACGAAGGTCTCGTGCGTCGTCAACAGGGCCGCGGCACTTTTGTCGCCGACAAGCTGCAGGACAAGCGCTGGCTCAGGCTCGAGACGACGTGGGAATCGCTCATCGCGCCGATCAAGGACAACACGCTCAAGCTCATCAAAGTCGACAACCCGCCGGCGCTGCCAACGCTGGCGGCGGGAGAGGGCAAGCTCGCGCCCGCATACATCTTCCTGCGCAGCGTGCAGTTGAAGGACGGCGCGCCCTACGCCGTCGTCAATCTGCACCTCGAAGGCGACATCTACGGCCGCGATCCGGACGCTTTTCTGACGCATACCGCGCTGCCTGTGTTGGCGACGCTGCGCGGCATCGCCATCGAGCACGCGCATCAAACGCTGGTCATCGGCTGCGCGGATCCCGGCACGGCGAGCCTGCTGCAGGTTCCGCTGGGCACACCCACCGCCGAGTGCCGTTGCGTAGTGACCGACCGCACGGGCGTCGCGATCTACGTTGCCGAAATCACCTACCGCAACGATTGTGTGAAGCTATACATCAACCTGCTCGACGGATCGCGTTCGCCCGCGAACCCCGCGGTTGCGAAATCGCGTGGCAGGACGCCCGCTTCCCGCAGCAGCCGCAGAACGATTTCCCGCAGCGGCAGGATTTCCTGAAAGCGCACTTCGCGATGACCAACGGGTTGCACGGGGTGTTCCGGAAATTCGTTTTCGCATTGTCGGCTTGCGCCGCATCTAACACGAGCTGAGAAGGACGGACCCATGTCGGAACAAGGTGTCGGCGCTCCCGTCCTGCGCAAGGAGGACGCCCGTTTCATGCGGGGGCGCGGCCAGTTCGTTGCCGACGTGCGGCTGCCGCGCATGCAGGATGTCGCCTTCGTGCGCAGCCCGCTCGCCCATGCGCACATACGCGCCGTCGATATCCCGCCGGCACATCGCGCCAACGTCTACACGGCGGACGATCTTGCCGGCGTCAAACCGATCCGCGCCGTGTCGGGACTGCCCGGTTTCAAAATTTCCGAGCAACCCGCGCTCGCGGCCGGCAAGATCCGCCACGTCGGCGAACTCGTTGCGATGTGCGTGGCCGCAACGCGCGCCGAAGCGGAGGACATTGCAGCGTCGGTGCGGCTCGACCTCGACGAGTTGCCCGCCGTTCACGACATGCTGGCGGGACGCGCGCAGGACGCGCCGCTGCTGCACGAAGCGTGGGGCGACAATGTGTTTCTCGAAACGAACGTCGAAGTCGACATCGCGAAAGCATTGCACGCGCCGATCAAGGTGACCCGCGAGATCAAAACCGCGCGTCAATGCATGGCGCCCCTCGAAGGACGCGGCGTGGTCGCGCATTGGGACAACCGTGCCGATCAGCTGGTCGTGTACTCGGCAACGCAAATGCCGCATATCGTGCGCACCGGACTCGCCGGGTGTCTCGGCCTCGATCACGGGCAGATTCGCGTCATATCGCCCGATGTCGGCGGCGGCTTTGGCTACAAGGGCATCCTGTTGCCCGAAGAAGTTGCATTGTGCTGGCTTGCCCTGCGCTGCGGGCATCCGGTGCGCTGGATAGAAGACCGGCGCGAGCATCTGACGGCCAGCGCGAATTGCCGCGAGCACCATTACCGCATCACCGGCTATGCCGACAGCGACGGCCGCCTGCTGGGAATCGATTGCGAGGCAACCGTCGATTCAGGCGCGTATTCCGCCTATCCGTTCTCGGCCTGCCTTGAAGCGGCACAGGTCGCGAGCATCCTGCCCGGGCCCTACGACTTCCCCGCCTATCGCTGCCGGACCTATTCGGTGGCGACCAACAAGTGCCCGATACTTCCCTATCGGGGCGTCGCCCGCACCGGCGTGTGCTTCGCGCTCGAACTCGTGCTCGACGCGATCGCGCGGGAGGCCGGCATCGAGCCGCACGAAGTGCGCATGAAAAATCTGGTGCAGCCCGCGCAGATGCCGTTCGACAACATCACGAACAAGCATTTTGACAGCGGCGACTATCCCGAAGCGCTGCGGCGCGCGGTCGCGGCGATCGATCTGCCCGCCATTCGCGAGCGTCAGGCGCGCGCGGAGGCCGACGGCCGGCTGATCGGCGTCGGCATGGCAGTCTATTGCGAGCAGGCGGCGCACGGCACTTCGGTGTACGCCGGCTGGGGCATACCCATGGTGCCGGGGTACGAGCAGGCGAGCGCGCGCGTCACGCCCGACGGCGGACTCGAGTTGCGGGTCGGCGTGCATTCCCACGGCCAGAGCCTCGAGACGACGCTTGCCCAGGTTGCGCATGAAATTCTCGGCATCGACATTGCCAAAATCAACGTGGTGCACGGCGATACCGCGGTCACCCCGTATTCCACCGGCACCTGGGGTTCGCGCTGCATGGTGATGAGCGGCGGCGCGGTCACGCGGGCGTGCCAGGAAATCGCGCGCCGTGCCGCCGAGATCGGCGCCTGGCTCCTCAAAACCGATAGCGCGCAAGTGCAGGTGCGCGACGGCCACGTCATCGGCCCTGCCGGCAGCGTCACGCTTAGCGAGGTCGCGCGAATCTGGTATCTGCGCCCGCAGGACCTTCCCGCCCACGTGAACCCGGGCGGCCTTGAAGCGACAGTCGGCTACAAACCCGCGCGCGATTCCGGCACGTTCAGCTACGGCGCGCACGCCGCACTGGTCGCGGTCGATCCGGAAATCGGCGCAGTCGAGATCCTCGATTACGTGATCGTCGAGGATGGCGGCAGGCTCGTCAATCCGATGGTGGTCGACGGCCAGATTTTCGGCGGCGCGGCGCAGGGCATCGGCACCGCACTTTACGAGGAAATGCCGTTTGACGCGTCGGGCCAGCCGCTGGCGTCGACCTTCGCCGACTATCTGTTGCCCGGGCCGACCGAAGTGCCGAACGTGCGCATACTCCATATGGAAACCCTGTCGCCCTATACGGAATTCGGCGTGAAGGGCATCGGCGAAGGCGGCGCCATCGCGCCGCCCGCCGCCATCACCAACGCGGTGAACGATGCGCTGCGGCCGCTCGGCGCCGCTGAGCTGCTGCAATCCCCAATCACGCCGCGGCGCGTACTCGCGGCGATCGCCGCTGCGACCGCTAGCGAGAAATCCGGAAATGATTGACAAACCATTTCCGCTCGGCGCTCCCCTCGCCCTCTGGGAGAGGGGCATGGGGGTGAGGGGCCGGGCGGCGCCAAGCGTTTACGCAGAGCCCGGCGCCACGGCGCCGCGCGACGGCGCGCAAAGGCGCACGTGAAACCGTCGCGTTTCGATTACGTGCGCCCGGCCGACCTTGCCGGAGTCATCGCGCTCATTGAGCGCGAAGATATCGCCGTCAAGATTCTGGCGGGCGGACAATCGCTCGGCCCCATGCTCAATCTGCGTCTGGCGCAACCCGACCTGCTGGTCGACATCACCGGCATTCCCGAACTCAAGCGCGTCGAAGAAAACGCCGGGTCGATCATCGTCGGCGCCTGCGTGACTCACGCGGACATTGAGGACGGGCGCGTGCCCGACGTGACCGGCGGGGCGCTGCCGGCTGTCGCGTTCGGCATTGCCTACCGTGCCGTGCGCAATCGCGGCACGCTGGGCGGCAGCCTCGCGCACGCCGACCCGTCCGCCGACTGGGTGGCGAGCCTGGCGGCCATCGGCGCTGAAGTGCTGCTGCGGGGTCCGGCGGGGAGCCGCAGTCTCGCGATCGAAGACTTCGTGACGGGCGCGTTCGAGGTGGCGCTCGAACCGGGCGAGTTGCTTGACGCCGTGCGCATACCCCGCCTCTCGCGCGGCGCGCGCTGGGGCTATTACAAGATTTGCCGCAAGACCGGCGAGTTGGCGCAGGCCATCGGCGCGGTTCTCCACGATCCGGAACGCAACGTATTGCGCGCCGTGATCGGCGGAACCGAATCAAGGCCGATCGTTTTCCCGGATGCAGCCGCGCTGTTTGGCGGCAAGCCGCGCGTGGAACTTGCGGCGGACTTCGATCCGGGCGCGGCCGCGCGCGCGCTCAGCGCCGCGGGCATGACCGACGCTATCGACAACCGCATCCACGTGGTCGCCCTGAAGCGCGCGGTTGAACAGGCAGGCCGCGCATGAATGCGATCAACGTCACCGTCAACGGCAAGGCGGTCGCGGCGCAGGTCGAGCCGCGCACCCATCTCGCGGACTTCCTGCGCGAAACGCTCAACCTTACCGGCACCCACCTCGGATGCGAGCACGGCGTGTGCGGCGCATGCACGCTTTTCATCGACGGCGTGCCGGCGCGCTCGTGCATCACGCTTGCCATCGCATGCGATGGCGCCAGCATCACGACCATCGAAGGGTTCGACGACGATGAGATCATGCGCG
>JAYWDM010000103.1:0-2553 GCA_043779885.1 Betaproteobacteria bacterium
GGCGATATCGCCCTCGTCGAACGCGGCTTCGATGCCGGGACACTCGAGCGCGGGGAAACCGAAGTTCACGCTGTTGCGGAAAAATAATCCGTTGATCGACTCGGCAGGCGTAGGGCGTAGGGTCAGGCTTGGCTATTTGCATAAACGCAATCAGCGGCGTCCATACTCAATCAATTTGCGGATATTTATTGAGCCTTTGATTTTCAGGCTTTTGCTAAATTTTTCGATCTCATCCATCACAGCCGAACGGTCCCATTTCGCTGCCTGCGCCGACACGATCTTGGCAACTACTCGGCCACGCTTGGTGATGAACGTCTCGCGCCCCGCTTCGCGCGCTTAATTAATTCCGAAAAATGCGCTTTTGCGTCGGACACGCTGAACTTTTTCATCGCATCGAGATTCTTTTCGGTCAAATTGACAGTGTATATCGGCGCGATGCCGCAACGCGTGAAACGCTGCGTTACTTCGTGGCCGCTGCTTTCGGCGCGACATAACCTTCCGACTCCAGTCGCGGATAAATCCCGTCTACGCGGAATCAAGCGAGAAAAATTCCCGCCCGCTGCGCGGCTGCGATCAAAGGAGCGTCTTTTGTGGCCAGCGGCAGACCCAGCCGCTGCGCGAGGTCGAGATAGGACGCGTCATACGACGAGAGAGTGAACTGCCGGGCCAGACCGAGCAATGACGCGAGACCGACGGGCTCGCCGTGCACCGTAACGCCAAGCCGCACGGCCTTGCCGATGATTTCGTCTACCTGATTTGCGCGCAGCAGCCGGCGCCGCTGCAAACTCCACAGCGTATTGACGAACTCAAGAGGCCACACCGCAGGCGCGTGCAATGCTTCCCGCCGCACACGTTCTCTGAGGCGGTTCGTATAAGCGGTGGCCTGGCTGCCGACGAACCATGCGATCACGACCGAGTTATCAACAACAAACGCCACTCAGTCACGCCCCTCTGAAGCGAGCTTCCGCAGATTCACCCGCCGCTACAACTTGCAATCCTTGCTGAACGCGATGATCTCGTCTATCAACGCCGAGCGGTTGGGCCCTTTCGCCGCCCGCGCCGCCACGAGCTTCGCAACCGGCTTGCCGTGCCGGGTAATAGTAACCTCTTCCCCGGTTTCGGCCTGCTCGATGAGCTCGGACAGCCGCGATTTCGCTTCGTAGATCCCGACTTGTTCCATTTCTAACCCTCCAGATTCTGGTTAGCTAGATTTTACCGTACAGGGGTCGCGGAGTCATCTGTTCGCTGTTCAGCTTGTTGCGAGTTCGTGATCTGTCCGGTTCTGTAGCACGACAACTGTCCGGTCGTCATAGTGCCCCGAAGGGGGTAGGAGATGAAGCGGACGAAACTGCTACAGGAGATACGGAAGATGAGATTTGTAGAGGCGTATGGCGAGTGGAATGCAGGGCGGCTGACGCAGGCCGAGGCGGGCCTGGTGCTGGGCATGTGCGAGCGCAGTTTCCGACGTTATCTGTCGAAGTATGAGGCAGACGGGCTGGAGGGCTTGATTGACCGGCGGCTGGAACAAGTCTCGAATCGGCGCGCGCCGGTCGATGAAGTGATGGCGCTGAGCACGCAATATCGAACCCGGCACAGCGGCTGGAACGTCAAGCACTTCCACAGTTGGTATAAACGCGAAGGCGGCACGCGCAGCTACACTTGGGTCAAACGGCGTCTGCAGGAAGCCCAGCTGGTGTCGAAGGCCGAGCAGCGCGGCGTCCATCGGAAACGACGCGCGCGCTGCGCCCTGCCGGGCATGATGATCCACCAGGACGGCAGCACCCACGAATGGGTGCCCGAGCAGCAGTGGGACTTGATCGTGACCTTGGACGACGCCACCAGCGAACACTACTCGATGTTCTTCGTCGAGGAGGAAGGCACGGCGAGCAGCCTGCGGGGTGTGCGCGAAGTGATTGAAGAACACGGCCTGTTCAGTTCGTTCTACAGCGACCGGGGTAGCCACTACTGGCACACGCCGGAGGCGGGCGGCAAGGTCGATAAAGAGAACCCCACCCAGTTTGGCCGCGCCCTGAAGCAGTTGGGCATCGATATGATTGCCGCCTACTCCCCCGAGGCACGAGGACGCTCAGAACGGGCCTTTGGAACGCATCAGGGGCGTTTGCCGCAGGAATTAGCACTGGCCGGCATCACGCGCATGGCGCAGGCTAATCGGTATCTTGCCGAAGTCTATCGCCCCGCGTTCAACGCCGAGTTTGCACAACCGGCGATGGAAGCGGGGACCGCCTTTGTGCCATGGATCGGAGGTCGCCTCGAGGACACGCTGTGCGAGCAGTATGAGCGCACGGTGAGTGCGGACAACTGCATACGCTTCGAGACACTGAGCTTGCAGATTCCGGCAGATCGGCATCGTTGCCACTACGTCAAGGCCCGTGTGCGCGTGCATCGCTATGCCAGTGGCGAATTGGCGGTGTTTCACGGACCGCGCAAGTTGGCGGACTACAACCCCGAAGGAAAAATCATACCCCAGAACTTAAAACAGGCCGCTTGAACCGTTCGCCAGACGCGCCATCGAGGGCGGGAAACGGCTTCGGG
>JAYWDM010000104.1:0-2548 GCA_043779885.1 Betaproteobacteria bacterium
TATCCGCCAGACCGAAGCCACAGTCCAGCATGACCCGCGTTGCGCCGACCTCTACGACGAGAGCATTGCCCTCGGAGCCGCTGCCCAGGGAAGCGAATCGCATCATCGGTCGCCGTGCCGGTCAGCGGAACCTGACCTCGTCAACTATTTGAGCTGATCAAAAAGCAGCGCCAGTATGCGGCTACCGGTCGCCGATTTCTCGGGCGTACCGGCGGCGTTTTCCACCACGACGGTGGATTCCCCGCCCGTTTCGGTGACGTGGATGCGATACTGGATCTTGCTGTCGGCCACCTTGCTGTCGCTCTTCCAGAACATGAGCTTTGACAGAAGACCCTTTTCTTCCTTGACCGCGTCCGCCTGCGGATCGATGTAACGCACGAAGTACGTGCCCTTGGAACGGTCGCGGTCCTCGACCGTAAAGCCCACGCGGTCCAGCGCCAAGCCGACGCGCCGCCACGCACGATCAAACGGATCGGCGACTTGCAACTGGCCACCACCGTCGGCGCCGGAAATAAGCCGGGACCGCGATGCCGTGTCCTGTGCGACGAGCGTTTTCGCCTTCTCCTCTGTGGTGCCGAATCGCACCAAAATTTTTCTCAGCATTTCCGCCTCGAGGTCGGGATCGCTCGCACGCGGTTGCCACTTGGTGCCGTCCCTGCCGCGACCCTCGTACACTTCCTCAAGGCCACGATGGCTCACATACACTTCGCTGCTGCCATCGGGCGCCCGCTCGACGCGGGTACGGAACTTGTCCCGGAAGCTCGTTGCATAGGAACTGCCGAGCGCCTTTTGCAGCAGGCCCCGGATGCCGCCCTCCTTCACCTGCGGCTTCGCGTCCTGCCACTCCGTTTCCATGACACCCGTGGCTACATTCTCAACCTTGACCTCGTAGCCCGAGTCAATCCAGAACTGCTTCACGACCGGCCACACCTGTTCGGCGGGCGCCTTCACCGCCAGCCAGCGCTGCGAGCCGGAGCGCTCCACCTGGGCCTTGTCGGAGCCAGGCAGGAATCCGGGCTGCGCTGTGGCAGGTATCGCCGCTTGCGTCCCGCGATCCTTGCTGTAGGCGGAAAATGTCGCACTGCCCGGTGTGCTCTTGGCATCGGGCACCGCAAAGCGATCGTCGGCCTGCGGCTGCGTCAAGTCCGGCGGGACTTCCAGGGGCTGCAGCTTGCCCGCCTTCTGATAGTCGGGCTTCTTGTCGCCGAACAGCGAGGACAGCGTCCCGCAACCGGCCAGGGCCATGGCAGCGACGATGGGACAAACGAGTAAGGCAACGCGACGAGCGGAGATTTTCATTTTGATGACGCTTTGAGTGCTGCGTTTTGCAGCGAATGTATGTCTTCTGATGTTCCGAAGCCGGGCAAGTTCACAAACCCGCTTCCATCATGGCCGCCTTTACGACCGTCTGGCCCGCCGCGGACAGCGGCACCAGCGGCAGGCGAATCCCCTCTTCTATGTGACCCATCTCCTTCAGCACCCATTTCACCGGTGCCGGATTCGATTCGACGAACAGCTTCTGGTGCAACGGAAACAAGCGCCGATTGATTTCATTCGCCACTGCGAGCTCGCCCGCCAGTCCCGCGGCGCACATGTCATGCATGGCCCTGGGCGCAACGTTGGCGGTGACGGAAATACAGCCCTGCGCACCGAGCAGAATGAGCGCCAGCGTGGTGGAATCATCCCCGCTGTAGACGGCAAAGTCGCCGATCCTGTCTTGCGCCTGTTGCACGCGACGCAGCAAGTCTGTGCCGCGGGCGATGTCGCCGGTGGCGTCCTTGATGCCGACGATGTTGGGGATTTCCGCGAGCCGCAGCGTCGTGTCGTTGGCAAGATCACCAACGGTGCGTCCAGGCACGTTATACAGGATGTGCGGCAGGTCGACCGCTTCGGCGATGGCACGAAAGTGGCGGTACATGCCTTCCTGCGTCGGCTTGTTGTAATAGGGAACAACGGAGAGGCTGTAATCGGCACCCGCCTGTTTGGCGAAGCGGGCGAGTTCAATAGCCTCCGCCGTCGAATTCGCGCCGGTGCCTGCGATGACGGGTACGCGGCCCGCCGTGTACTTCACCGCTGCGGCGATCAACTCGCGGTGTTCAGCCACGCTGACAGTCGGAGACTCGCCGGTGGTGCCCACGATGCCGATCGCGTCGGTCCCTTCGCGCACATGCCAGTCGATGAGCGTCTTGAGGCGCGGATAATCGAGGGCCCCATCCGTCAACATTGGCGTGACGATGGCGACCAGACTGCCCTTCAACATCGAGAAATCCCGAGAAAAACGATGAGTTTACCCGAATCCCTTCTGCCGGAGAATACGCATGGTCCGTGCGACCGGATGAGTTATGTTACAAATGCACCGCGCAGATGCGCTGCACCGCTGCCGGTTTGGGCTCGCTGACGATCAGATCCTCAAAGGCCACCACCCGCGCCGCGCCGCGCACAACTTCCAGCAACTCGCCGGGTGCGAGGAGAAAATCCGGATTGGAAGGCCGACCGAATTTCTCGTTGCCGATGGCGAAGGTCTCGTAAATCAGCACGCCGCCCGCAT
>JAYWDM010000105.1:0-7471 GCA_043779885.1 Betaproteobacteria bacterium
GGGAGCAGGGCAAGCACCATTGCGCACGCGGCTTGACGGTGCATGGTTCGGTTTTTCATCGCGCGGGGGAAAATGGTTTGCGTTGCACCCACCACATGCAGGCGGCAATCACGAGCACGGTGAGTGCGTAGAACAGGACCTGCATGCCGACGGGTGCTGCTTCATAGCCGATAAGCGCGTGCAGCAGACCGCCGAGGATTGTATCGGCAGGCAGCGTGGCCGTAGTGTCCCATGCGGGACTGGCGAGGCCAGGCAGCTTATCGGCCTGGACCAGAAAACTGGCCATTCGCGACGCCATCCCCGCGGCGAGGAGCAGAATTAGCGCGCTCGTGACCGTGAAAAACCAGCGCAGCGGAATACGCAGCATGCCGGCGTAAATGAGCAGGCCCAACGCCGCGCCGGCGAGCAGGCCCAGCGCCCCGCCCGCGAGGACTGCCGCTCCGCTGGCGCTTTCTCCCGACGTCAATCCATACAGAAACAACGCCGACTCCGACCCTTCGCGCAGTACCGCCAAGGCAATGATGACGAAAACCGCGGACAGTTCCCGCCGCCCGCTGGTGACTTCCTCGCCGATACGCCGTGCGCCCGCTGCCAACGCGGTCCCGTGCGCCGACATCCAGACGTTGTGCGAGCCGAGCAAAACTACCGCGATGCCGAGCACGGATGCGTTAAACAATTCCTGGCCTACACCTTCAAACAGCGCCGCGATGTGCCCGGTCAGCGCCGCGACTATGCATGCGCCTGCGCCCCCGACGAGTATGCCGCCGCCAATCCAGCGGCCGCGGCCGCGTATGCCGCGTGTTGCGGCGGCGATGATGCCAATCAGCAATGCGGCTTCGATCGTTTCGCGCAGGACAATGATGAGGGCGCCTAGCATGATCGATCTACTCCGCGACGATGACGCCCTTGGCGGTCGTCGCGTTGAACTCGCCCACGAACGGATACTTGCCGGGTTTCAGCGGCCCGATGAATACCGAACCCTTTGATTTCGGCGCGATGACTTTCTCGCGATTCAGGGCGTGGCTCTCGAACTCCTCGGGCGTCGCGTCCTGATTGTCGATCACGAGTTTGATCTTGTTCCCCGCCGGAACTCGCAGTTCCGCCGGCTCGAAACGATGATCACGGATGACCAGTGAGAATTCGGGATCTGCGGCGAAGGCGAGGCAGGGCAGCAGGGTCAGGGCGAGAAGCAGGTTGCGCATTGCGGGTCTCCTTGGCAGTAAGCCATGTTCAATAATGATAATGATTCTCATTAATAAATACAAGCTGCCGCACGACAATTTTGCTATATTTCATTTTATTTTCTATAAATCAATGCGTTATATTCCTTGGCGAGCAAACTGGGTAGAATGAGCGTCGCCCCCATCACCCATAACTACGGACAACCGATGTTTCTGCACGCGCTGCTCGCCTCGACGATATTCCTGGCCAGCACTGCAGTGCCCGCCCAGCCCCGCGCGCAGGAGCCGGCGCAATCCTATCCCGCGCGCCCCGTACGTATCATCGTGCCGTATCCACCCGGCGGACTCGGCGATATTTTTCCGCGCGCGCTCGCCCTCGGACTCGCGGAAGAACTCGGCCAGCCGGTGATCGTCGACAACCGGCCGGGCGCGAGCCAGATCATCGGCGCGCAACTCGCGGCGAAGGCTACGCCCGATGGCTACACGCTCTTTTTCGCGAGCGTCACCAACCTCGCGATCAACGTCAGCACGCAGAAAAATCTGCCCTACGATCCGCTGAAAGATTTCACGCCGGTCGCGTTCTGCTTTTCGACGCCGCTGTATCTCGTTACGCATCCGGCGGTGCCCGCGACCAGCGTGAAAGAACTGATCGCGCTCGCCAGGTCGCGGCCGGGCAAGCTCACCTTCGCCTCCGGCGGCACGGGTTCCTCGACGCACCTGGGCGCGGAGATGTTCAAATCCATGGCGGGCATTGATCTCGTGCACATTCCCTACAAGGGTTCCGCGCCGGCAATGACCGACGTGATGGCCGGACACGTCGACATCATGTTCGAGGGCGGCGGGATCAATTACGCGAAGGACGGCAAGGTGCGTGCGCTGGCGGTGACGAGCAGCCGGCGCGCTGCCGCCGCGCCGGCGATTCCGACCATGAGCGAAGCCGGCGTGCCGGGTTTCGAGGCGACGATATGGTTCGGCATCGTCGCGCCCGCGGCGACGCCGCGCGCGATTGTTACGCGGCTCTCGGCGGCAATCGGCAGGGTGCTCGACCGGCCGTCCTTTCGCGAGCGCCTGCCCGCGCTCGACATCGCGCCCGGCACACCGGAGGCATTCGCGCGGCACATTGCGAGCGAAATTCCGAAGTGGCGCAAAGTGATTGCGGATGCGAAGATCGAGATCGAATAGAACGCATGGCGGGCGACGGTTTTTGACTTTTGGCGAACATGACGAAGCGGACACTTTCGATAGCAGTGACAGGCGCGGGCATCGGCGGACTGGCGGCGGCGACGCTGCTGGCGCAGGCCGGTCACCGGGTGCGTGTCTTCGAGCAGGCGTCGCGTTTCGCACGCGTGGGGGCGGGCATCCAGATGACGCCCAATGCGATGAAGGTGCTGCGCGGTCTGGGCCTCGAAGCACGGCTGCGCAAAATCGCCTTCCAGTCGCCGGCGGGAGTCAGCCGCGAATGGGATACCGGAACCGTCACCAATGAATTGCGCATGGGCGATGAAATCGAAGCGCGCTACGGCGCGCCGTACCTGTTTCTGCACCGCGCCGATCTGCACGCGGCGATCGGGTCGATGGTCCCCGCGGGCATCGTGCAGTTCAACAGAAAACTGGCGGGCCTCGAACAAAATGCGCAGCACGTTACACTGGTCTTCAATGATGGGTCGCGTGAAGAAGCGGACACGCTGATCGGCGCGGACGGGGTCCATTCCCGCGTGCGCGAAATTCTGCTCGGCCCGGAGCAACCCCGTTTCAGCGGCCGCGTTGCCTATCGCACGACGTTTCCGGCGGCGCTGATGGGCGCAGATCGCATCACGCCGTTGCGCACTAAATGGTGGGGGCCCGACCGGCACATGGTCGTTTACTACGTAACGGCGAACCGGGACGAGATTTATTTCGTCACCAGCCAGCCCGAAAGTGTCGAGTGGATGACGCCGGAATCATGGTCGGCCAAAGGCAACCTGGGAGAATTGCGCGCAGCATACGCCGGCTTTCATCCGGAAGTGCAGGCCATACTGCGCGCCTGCCCCGACGTGCATAAATGGGCGCTGCTCGAGCGCGACCCGTTGCCTGCGTGGACTGACGGCCGCGTGGCGCTGCTGGGCGACGCTTGCCATCCGATGACCCCGTATATGGCGCAGGGAGCGGCATCCGCGCTTGAAGATGCCGCGGTCCTGAGCCGCTGTCTGGATGGCATCGATGCCGATGGCGTTGCCGCCGCGCTCAGATGCTATGAAGCCACGCGCAAGCCGCGCACTTCGGAAATCCAGGGCAACTCGCGCAAAAATACATGGATGCGCAACGAAACCGACCCCGGCTGGGTCTACGGCTACGATGCGTGGGCCACGCCGCTCGCCGTGCCGGCAGCCGGCCGGGAGCGCAGTTCGCAATGACCCGCTGCAGTTTGCAACGCACTGCAAGCCCATGCGCGCGCTCGTGACCGGCTTCGAGCCCTTTGCCGGGGCCAGCGTCAATGCATCGTACGCAGCCGTCCGCCGCCTGCCGCCGCGCATCGGCGCTCTCGACCTGACCACCGCGCAACTGCCCACTTCATACGCCCGTTCCGGTGCGGCACTGGAGCAGGAAATTGCGCGTGTCCGGCCTGACATCGTGTTGTGCGTGGGCGAGGCCGGCGAGCGCACGGCATTGTGCATTGAACGCGTTGCGATCAACGTGCAGGACGCGCACATCGCCGACAATGACGGCCGGCAGCCGCTTGATATGCCCGTGGTGGCCGGCGGCCCGGCGGCGTATTTCACCACGCTGCCGCTCAAGGCGATTGAGGCAGCACTGCGCACCTCCGGACTGCCGGTGGAAGTGTCGAACAGCGCGGGCACCTTCGTGTGCAACCACGTTTTCTACACGCTCATGCATTTCGGCGCGATTCACGCCGCGAAATTTCGCGCGGGCTTTCTGCACGTGCCCGGCGTGCACGGACCCGCGACGGATACGCGCCATGCTGCGACTATGGCGCTCGACGACATCGTACGCGCCATCCGCATCACGCTCGAAGTGGCGCAGACGCCCGCGCGGTGATTTATCAGGGCGCGGTCACGCCCGCGGATCGGGCCGCAGCGCGCAAAGACTTGTCCCTGGTATAAAGCGGTGCGTCCAAGAAGGCGGCAAGGTGAAGATAGCTTGCGTCGTAAGCCTTGATGCCGCGGGCACGCATTAGGCCGATCAGCGGGGATATTGAAGCGAATGGCTCATGTATCTCCAGACCGAAGCGCTCGGCCCTGGCTACGATTGCATCGACCTGATGACCGGCAATGAGTCCGCGCCGCTCCAGCCCCACCAATACATTGGAAAACTCCGATTGCCACAGCGCCGGCACGTGCACTCGCTCGCGTCGCGACATGCGCAAGGCCTTGTGCGTCAAGGCGTTTGCCTGGCTCGGAATGAACCAACCAATGATGACTGTATTGTCAGCGACGAATGCCACTATTTGCGTCCCTCCTCGATCAACTCCCTAAGACTGAAACGACGTTTGACCTTGACCGTTTTGGCAAAGGCTTCGATTTCGTCCACGATCGCATCGCGATTGACTTCACGCTGTCGTCCGCCCCGGCGTGCCGGCACAATGCGTGCGACCGCGCGGCCACGCCTAGTAATGACGATTTCCCGCCCCGCCTCCGCGCGATCGACCAGTTCCGAAAGCCGCGCTTTTGCCTCGAACAACTGGACTTTCTCCATGCCAGCCCCCATTTGGTTAACCAAGTGAAAATTCTAGCACGGGGTTGCCTGTGACGACGCGTCGTGAAAAGCCTTGGTGCTGACTCGCGTCACCGTAGCGGCAGAGACGAACGACGGCCCTGGCGCGGATCATCGCGTCATGCCTGGACGGGCCATTCGTTGGAGTAACGTGCTCACAAATACCTCCAAGCCTTGCGGCGTGAGGTCATCAATCGCTTGGCCGAATGCTGTCAGTATGCTGACGAAAAGCGTTGTCACCGGTGCCCTGCCGACCGTAAATTTGATTTGTGCGTCGTCCCGAAAAATAGGATAGCAACCACCGGTCTCGCCCCGTCAACGACGCTCGCCCCGCGGGCTGTGCGTGCCCGGCAGTGTAAATCTGGAAGTGTAGGGACGAGGTGCGTCTACCTTTCAAGTTCACCACGCCTGCGGCGCGCACGGCGCACGCCACGGTGGACGGAGTAGAATGGATTTGTACTCGTACCTGTCTTCTTCGTCTGCGCATCATCTATCGCCTATAACTCAGACTGCCGAATAACTACGGAGCGGACTATGGCCGATGATGCGAATCGTGTTTCCGATCAGTATCCGGAGCTATTCCACTACACGAACGTGTCAGCCTTTGAGAGTATTTACACCTCCCAGACATTCTGGGCGACACATTACCAAGACTTGAACGACAGCTCGGAGCTGCGTCGGTTCCGGCCAAAGTTGAGCGAATTTATCACGCCGTACATTCGGAAACTTTTCGACAAACGTATACTGGGTGATGCGACGCTTGCCGAGGAGGTCGCTAGACGTGGCGGTATTGATTCCGTAGTCGAGCAAGAATCGGTAAACCATCTAATGAACCTTCACCGGCAAACCTTCGGCGAAGGTGCATTCCAGGAAACATTCATCTGTTCTTTCTGCGCGCATAGTGCGCAAGCATATGAGGCGACGCACGGACTTCTCAGTCAATGGCGTGGTTATGGCACAGATGGCGGTGTCGCCATCGTGCTAGACACCCGCGGCATCGAGGAAAAGATGGCGCACGAGAAAAACGTTTTTGCCCATCCGATTAATCATATCGGTGATGTGAAGTACGACGATGACGATGCTGGAATACGGAAAGCTTTTTGGGAGGTCTTTGATTATTTTCCGGAAATACTCGACGCGTTCTATTCCGATCAAGAACCAGGCTACGAAAAACTATTTGATCACTTTGTCCAAGGCTCTACTTTGGTAAAACACCATGGGTTCAATCAAGAAAATGAGGTTCGTATAGTGGTGTCTCCGAGGCCGACTAACCCGGATGCGATCTTCTATAACCACGCGCACGACGCGAAGCTGACAAAAGTGATCCGCTTCAGGCGGAGAGGCGATAGCGAATCCCGATATATCGAATTGTTCGGCGAGGC
Source organism: Betaproteobacteria bacterium (assembly GCA_043779885.1). Classification (GTDB taxonomy): domain Bacteria; phylum Pseudomonadota; class Gammaproteobacteria; order Burkholderiales; family SG8-41; genus PALSA-1004. Next base: position 6,275 of record JAYWDM010000105.1, read on the forward strand.
CTCGTTTCCCATCAAACGCATAATCGTGGGTCCTTCGCGAATCCAGAACCTCAATTATCAGAGGATTAGTGATTTGGTCGCAGGGTCGGAGGCGAAGCTCGAAGTCGTAAAGTCCGAAACTCCGTTCGTAGGCTGAAAACGTTTACCGGCAGGAGCTTGGTTCATGATTCTGATGAATTACTTCATTCAAGCACTTGGCGCGTCGTTGTTCGCATTCCCGCTGGTTTGGTTTTTTGCCGGACGGCCCCAACTTGTTACGAGGCATCAGCGAGTGAAGGTACTGATTGCCGGTATCGTCCTGACAGCGTGTCTTTGCATCGCGCTGCGTTATGCCTCACAACTACTTTTCGGCGATTTCGTTGTTGCCAAGCCCGGCGGAGGATTAAATGCTGTTTTCGTTCTGGGGGCGCCCTTGAGTTTCGCATTCGTCGTGGCACGCCTCATGCGACCGCTCAAGTCCGTGCCACAACCTTATGGATCTCCGCCACCCGGTGAGCGCGGAGAAGGCGGAGACGAGGCAAGTCAAAATCTCCCAACCCGACGTTAAACCAACAATGGTTATCTTGGATCAAGCGGCGCGAGTACTTCCACTGGCAGATCGCAAGCGGTGGCTTCGCTTCGCGCTCGAACTTGCTGTCGCCTCGGCCATCCTGTTGGGGCTAATAACTTATTTCGCGAAGTCGCTGAGCCCCGAAACGCAGCGTGAGGCTTTGCTCGAGGCCATACGCCTGACGTTAGCGGAGCCGCTCAGCGGATACCCGAAAAAAGCACTGTCGATTGGTTTGAATCTGGCAGACATGGGGAATCGGGACGCGCAGGTGTTGGCAGGGATAATACTGTTTTACTTTGACGAAGACAAATCGACGGCGACCGAACAACTGCGTAAAGCCGAAGCGGCGGGAAGCTTGTATGCGTGCCGTCGATTGACGTGGCAGGCGCAACCCACCGACGTTCGCAAACTTGCCATGTGCGGCGATCCCCTTTCGCAGGGAATCATTGGGGTGGGACAGATTCGTCGGGATCAACCTGACCCTGTTTCCGGCGTTGCTTTCTTGGACGCGGGCGTCAAGAATGGTGATGCATTAGCGTCTAGAGAGTTAGGACGCTTATATGGATTTGGCGTTCATCTGCCCAAAGACGTGGCGAAAGCCAAAGAGTTGTTGCGCTACGCTTTAGATCGCGGGGAAGCCGAAGCGG
>JAYWDM010000106.1:0-2541 GCA_043779885.1 Betaproteobacteria bacterium
TGCGTCGCGCAACCAGCCAGAGGGTGAGGCGCACAAGCAAGCCATAGCCGATTGCCGCGCGATGATAGACCGCATCCCTATCGAGTCTTTTCCAGTGCGCAAAGTCTGGGTCGATGTTGAGATTGCGTGGACAGACGCTTTCTGGTCAAACGTCACGCAGGATCGCAGTGACGCCCTGCGGCTCAAAGTTGGCCCATTGCTGCGTTTCGTGCCGGACGTGGACATCGCCGCCGAGACATTCACTCTCAAGGTCGAGCGCCTGAATTTACAGATACTCCAGCGCAAGCCGTCCCCTGAATTGCTGCAATCAATCGCCGAAGACGTGAGTCGCCTTCCGCAGCACGTACTCGATGCCGTACCAACACACTCATCGGTGAGGCTCGCGTTATCGCTGGATCTTGCGCAAGCTGACCCGTCACAGTTGAATCGGTTGATCGTCGATCTTGCCATTGAGATGAAAAACAAGCGCCGCGCGGAAAACAGCTTCATCAAAATCGACCTGCCGGACTTCATTGCCGGTAAAGGTTATTTGATGATCGGGCCGTCAGGACAGCCGATGCACGTGGAGGAATATCGCAAGCGTGTCGAACTGCGCATTCTGAGCATCACCGACCAACACCCTGCCTTGATTGCCATCCGTGCGGGGCTCCAGCCGGGTGAGGGCGATCTGGTCGATCTGGAGCGCGTGCTGCACAACGAATTGACTAATCCTGAAATCCAGCTTTCCGAAAAGACCGTTCGCCAAGCCTACGGTGTGCGTCTTGATAATCGTGCAGGGTTCCTCGGTTTCGTGCGCTTTGTCCTCGATCTGGATGCCATCCCGGATTACGCCTCGGTAGTGGCACACAGCTTTGAGGATCACATCACCGCCAACCGCTACACCAGCGACCAGATTCGCTTTCTGCGTTCGGTGCAGGAAGTGTTCATTACCAAGCGCCGTCTTGTCGAGGCCGACCTGTACGAGGCACCGCTCACAAATTTTGGCCGCAACGCAGTCGAGCGATTTTTCACGCCCGACCAGATTCGCGGCCTTGTTCAACTCACTGATCGCCTTACTGCCTAATACTTCTGAGGTGATTCCCAACAAACACGCGTAGGGTGGGCAAGTTTCATCTGCCCACGCAGACTAACTCGTGGGCACGCTGCGCTTTGCCCACCCTACTTTTCCGACAAATCGTCTTTCTGCTTGATACCTGATGCTTACCGACTCACAATTAAAATCAAGCGTTGATGCCCTCTGGAACAAAATCTGGAGCGGTGGCTTGTCCAATCCGCTCGATGCCATTGAGCAACTTTCTTATCTGTTTTTTCTCAAGCAGATTGACGAACGCGAGCAGGATGGCGAGCGTCATGCCCGGCTGCGCGGCGGCAAGTTCGTGCCGCTATTTCCCGATCCAACCTTGCGCTGGTCGCATTGGAGCCAGTTGCCGGCAGACAAGGCGCTGAAGCACGTCAAGGAAGTCGTGTTTCCGTTCCTGAAAAGCCTCGGCGACAAGACCGGCTCATTCGGCGCGCAGATGGAAAATGCCGAGTTCAAGATCAACAAACCGAGCCTGTTGATTGAAGTCTGCCGCGCGATCGAGGCGATGCAGATTTCTGCGCAGAACCAGGACGTGCAGGGCGATCTCTACGAATACCTGCTATCAAAGCTCAACACCGCCGGCACCAACGGCCAGTTTCGCACCCCGCGCCACATCATACGTATGATGGTGAAGATGCTCGACCCGCGGCCCGGCGAACGCATGTGCGATCCGGCGGCGGGCACCTGCGGCTTTATCGTCAACGCCTGGCAGCACTTGCTGGAAACGCATACCGTCCCGCGTGATCTCACCTTCGACGAGGAGGGCTGGCCGCACGGCCTCACCGGTAGCGGCCTCAAGCGCGAAGAATACGAGTTCGCACAAACGCAGGGATTTACCGGATACGACAATGATTCCGGCATGACCATGCTGCGCATCGGCAGCATGAACCTGATGTTGCACGGGCTTGCCTCGCCGCGTTTTCATTACGCCGACACCTTGTCCAAGGCATTCAACGAAGAGCGCGCCTACGACGTCGTACTCGCCAATGCGCCGTTCAAGGGCGCAATCGACACGACGGACATCAACCCGTCGCTGCCCACTAAAGTGAAAAAAACCGAAATCCTGTTTACGCATCTGTACCTGCGCCTACTGGAAAATGGTGGTCGCGCGGCGGTGATCGTGCCGGACGGCGTGCTGTTTGGGTCGAGCAACGCCCATGTGGAAATCCGCAAATTGCTCATCGACGGCAATCGGCTCGACGGCGTCGTGTCCATGCCCGCCGGCGTGTTCCGGCCCTATGCGGGAGTCTCCACCGCCGTGCTGCTGTTCACCAAGGGGGCTGCCACCGAGCGCATTTGGTACTACGACATGGAACACGATGGCTTTTCGCTCGACGATAAACGCCAGCGGGTGGCGGAGAACGACATCGCCGATTTGCTTGAATGCTGGCAGCAGCGCCACGACCCGAAATTTCAGAAGAAACGCGATGCGCGTTTAGCGACACTCCAGAAACAAATTG
>JAYWDM010000107.1:0-2540 GCA_043779885.1 Betaproteobacteria bacterium
TACGTGAACTGAAGAATTTGTCAAATCGATCAAAGTGTGAGGGTTGGCATTGGCTGCGTAACTTAATGGCTTAATACAGTCTGCTTGCACGCTGCCTCATTAGCCGTGCCGGTCAAGCGGCGGCAAAGCCGAATCACGGCCCATTCTTTGCACCACGGTCAGATGCCGCACAACACCTTGACATGGGCGGCGACACTGCGCGCCAGCGCCGGGAGGTTGTAGCCTCCTTCGAGCGTAGACACGATGCGGCCGTCGGCGTGCCTGGTTGCCGCCTGCACAATCCGATTCGTCACCCATGTGTAGTCCTTTTCCACCAGCCCCAGCATCGCCAAATCGTCGTCGCGGTGCGCATCAAAGCCGGCAGAGATGAATATCATCTGCGGCCGGAATCGGGCCAGCGCCGGCAGCCAGAACGTCTCCACGGCCTCGCGGAACTCGTTGCTGCCGCTGTAAGCGGCCAGTGGGATATTGACCATGCGCTCGGAGCGTCCGTCGATTCCCGCGTACGGGTAGAACGGATGCTGGAACGTGGACACCATCATCACCCGCTCATCGTCAGCGAAAATGTTCTCGGTGCCGTTGCCGTGATGCACATCGAAATCGACGACAGCCACCCGTTCGAGCCCGTGTACTTCCAGCGCATGCGCGGCACCCACCGCCACGTTATTGAAGAAGCAAAACCCCATGGCGCGGTGCCGTTCGGCGTGATGCCCGGGCGGCCTGACATTGCAGAACGCATTTTCGACTTCTCCGGCCATGACCATGTCGGTCGCCTTGACGAGCGCACCGGCGGCGCGCAATGCGGCCTGCTGCGTATGCGGGCACATGGCGGTATCCGGATCGAGGTGAACGATGCCACGCACGGGGACGGCCGCCGCGATCGCATCCACGTAGTCGGCGTCGTGAACCCGCAATAACTGGCCGCGCTCGGCCACCGGGGCGTCAACATCGACCAGATGATCCCGCAGGCCGGTTGCCAGCAAATGATCTTCGATGCTGCCAAGGCGTGCCGGGCTTTCGGGGTGGTGCGATCCCATGTCGTGCAGGGCGCAGTCCCGGTGATGAACGAATGCAGTGGCCATTATCTGTTGCATCTTATGCAAGCGCGATAGGCTTTGTCCATAAAACGCGGTTTGCACGCGGCACTGGATCGGCTACGCTTGCCCGCTATCCACTTGATGATCACACATGCAGGCGCGAACTTACCCAACGCATTTGGTTCTGGATTGGTCGCTACCCGACGACAAGAGCTGCGAATTTGCGATCGTAGTGGCGGACGCCTGGCAGCATCGCCGGATCGGCAGGACGTTGATGATCTGCCTGATGCAGGCGGCACTCAGCCGCGGACTGCAGGTCATGGAAGGCTTCGTGCTCGCAGCCAATCACAAGATGCTTGGATTGATGAGCGCACTGGGATTCACCATCGGGCCCGCCAAGGGCGACGCAACTCTGAAGCATGTGAGCCGGAATTTCACCGACGTCTGCGTGCCCGCCCTGCCCGGAACGGCAATTCAGGCGCCCTGAGGTAAACTGCTCAGCGGCACAAACCGACGGCCCGGGTCTCGGGAGTCGGTTCCGCCTTATCTCGGCAACCGTCAGGCCCAGCCCCTACCCATGTCGCATCCACTGTCACCCGTCATTGAACAGATCGGCCGGATTATTCTCGGCAAAGAACACCAGATACGATTGACGCTCGCCTGCATGCTCGCCCGCGGTCACCTGCTCATAGAAGATCTCCCCGGCGTGGGCAAAACCACGCTCGCGCACGCGCTGGCGAGGACACTCGGGCTGGATTTTCAGCGCATCCAGTTCACCAGCGATCTCCTGCCCGCGGATATCCTCGGGGTGTCGATCTTCGACCGCGACAGTTCGACGTTCAAGTTCCACCCCGGCCCGGTATTTTCCCAGGTCATTCTCGCCGATGAAGTCAACCGCGCAACGCCGAAAGCACAAAGTGCGCTGCTCGAAGCGATGGAGGAACACCAGGTAACCACCGAAGGCCAGACCCGTCCGCTGCCGGAACCCTTCTTCGTGATCGCCACGCAAAATCCCTCGCATCAGGTCGGCACCTTCCCCTTGCCCGAGTCCCAGCTCGACCGCTTCCTGATGCGCATCCATCTGGGCTACCCGGATGCTGCCGCGGAACGGACCCTGCTCGAAGGCCGAGAACGCCGCGACATGATTTCCGATCTGACTCCGGCGCTAGCCACCGCAGACCTGCTCGACTTGCAGGCAAAGGTCAGACGGATTTTCACGGCGCCGGCATTGCTCGACTATGTGCAGGCCCTCATCCGGTATACGAGGCAATCCGCTGATTTCGTCAACGGGTTGTCGCCACGCGCCGGGCTCGCAGTGCTCAATGCTGCGCGCGCTTGGGCGTTCATGGATGGTCGCAGCGAGGTGATTCCGGAGGACGTACAGGCGGTATTGCCGAGTGTGGCGGGCCATCGGCTCTATCCGGTGACCGGCTATGTTTCGCTCGGTAGCAGTCAGCTTGCGGAACGTCTGCTGGCGGAAGTGGCCATTCCGTAAGGCGAGCG
>JAYWDM010000108.1:0-2537 GCA_043779885.1 Betaproteobacteria bacterium
CGGTTGAAGCGCGCCGGTTTTACGGTGCTGATCGCGCGCGACGGCGCCGAGGGTGTGACGATGGCGGGCGCGGAGCAACCGGATCTCATCCTGATGGACATGGGCCTGCCGGTGGTCGACGGCTGGGAAGCGACGCGCCAGATCAAGGCCGCGGAGCAAACCAGACACATACCGGTGATCGCGCTGACCGCCAACGCGATGAGCGGCGACAAAGAGAAGGCCCTTGCCGCGGGTTGTGACGACTTCGATACCAAGCCGGTGGAACTCGAACGCCTGCTCGGCAAGATTCAGGCGCTGAAACCCGGGGCGCCGGCAGCGTGAGCCCGGCCGATGCGGCGCTGCTCGTCGTCGACGACAACGAGGACAATCGCTACACGCTCACGCGCCGGTTGAAGCGCGAGGGCTATGCGAACCTCACGACGGCCAATGACGGCAAGCAGGCGCTCGAACTCCTGCGGTCGAAGCCGTTCGACCTGGTGCTGCTCGACATCACGATGCCCGAGATGAACGGCTACCAGGTGCTCGAACACATGAAGGCGGATACCGAACTGCGCAATTTGCCGGTGATCATGATCTCGGCGATCGAAGAAATCGAGAGCGTTGTGCGCTGCATCGAGCTCGGTGCCGAGGATTATCTGCACAAGCCGTTCGATGCGACGCTGTTGCGCGCGCGGGTGGGGGCAAGCCTGGAGAAGAAACGGCTGCGCGACGAAATACTTGACTGGAACAAAAAACTCGAAAAGCGCGTGCAGGAGCAGGTTGCGCAACTCGAGGAATCCATGGCGCGCCAACAATTGATCCAGCGCGAAGAAGCGCGGATTCTCGCGCTGTCGCAGGATCTCGCGGGCGAATTGAACCTCGACGTGCTGTTCTCACGCATCATGCACGCCACCACCGAACTGCTCGACGCCGACCGCAGCACGCTGTTCCTCTACGACCGCAAAAGCGGCGAGCTGTTCTCGCGGGTCGCCGAGGGCGTCACCACCAAGGAGATTCGTTTCCCGGGCAACGCCGGCGTCGCCGGCGCCGTGTTCACCAGCAGCAAGACCGAGAACATTGCCGACCCCTACAATGATCCGCGCTTCAACAAGGACGTCGACCGCCTCACCGGCTACCGCACGCAGAGCATGCTGACGATGCCCATCGTCAACAAGGCGGGCGCCTGCATCGGCGTGACCCAGGTGCTCAACAAACGCGGCGGGAAATTTTCCGGCAAGGACGAGTCCCGGCTCGGCGCATTTACCGCGCAGATCACCGTCGCGCTCGAAAACGCCAGGCTGTTCGAAGACGTGCTGCACGAAAAGAATTACAACGACAACATCCTGCGCAGTACGAGCGACGGCATCGTCACGCTCGACGCCAGGGAGATCATCCTGACGGCCAACGACGCCGCCCTGCGTATTTTCGGGCACAGCCGCGAAGAAATCGTCGGCCGCCCGGCGCGCGACATCTTCCGTGACCACGATGCGTGGGTGCTGCGCAGCATCGACAAGGTGAGAAACGCCGGCAATCGCGAAATCGCCGTCGGTGCGGAACTGAAGCTCGACAAGAAAAACCCCACGTCGGTTAACCTCGCCGTCAACCCGCTGCTGGACGCCGAAGGCGAACACATCGGCTCGATGATCGTGCTCGAGGACATCACCAGCGAGAAGCGGATGAAGAGCACCATGTCGCGTTACATGTCACCCGCGGTCGCGGAGCAGCTTCTGGCCGGCGGCGAATCGGTGCTCGGCGGCAAGGGCCAGCAGGTTTCGATACTGTTCTCGGACGTGCGCGATTTCACCACCATATCCGAAGCACTGGGTGCGCGCGAAACCGTATCGATGCTCAATCAGTATTTCGAGCGCATGGTCGACGTCGTGCTGACCAATCACGGCGTGCTGGACAAGTTCATCGGCGACGCGATCATGGCGCTGTTCGGCGTGCCCTTCAACAGCGAGCGCGACGCCGACGCCGCCGTCAAGGCGGCCAACGGCATGATCGTCGCGCTGCGCGCGCTCAATATCCAGCGCGTGGCCGGGAGGACGGACCCTATCGACATCGGCGTGGGCATCTCGACCGGCACCGTAATTGTCGGCAACATCGGCTCGCCCAAGCGCATGGAATACACGGTGATCGGCGATTCGGTGAACCTCGCGTCGCGTCTGGAGGGCGTCACCAAGATCTATGGCTGCAAGGTGCTGATCAGCGAGGCGACCCGGCTCGAACTCAAGGAAAAACACCTGCTGCGTGCAATCGACCTCTTGCGCGTCAAGGGCAAGACCGAGCCGATCGCAATATACGAAGCCATGGACCACTTCACTGAAGAGAGCTTTCCCAATCTCGAACGCTCCGTTGCGCAATTCAACGATGGCATCATCAACTATCGCGCGCAAAAGTGGAACGACGCGATCGCCTGCTTTAACGCCGCGCTGCGCCTTCATCCCGGCGACAAACCAGGCAGGGTCTTGCTCGCACGCTCCGAAAGATTCCGGGAAGATCCTCCGCCTGCCGATTGGGACGGCGTCTGGATAATGACCGAGAAATAAATGCCGCCG
>JAYWDM010000109.1:0-2528 GCA_043779885.1 Betaproteobacteria bacterium
CCAATATGCTGGTGGTCCACCCCTCGATGCCGATACGCTCGGTGCAGGAGCTCGTGGCGCTCGCCAAAGCGCGGCCCGGACAGCTCAACTACGCATCGACCGGCAGCGGCACCTCCAACCACATGTCGATGGAACTCTTCAAGCTGATGACCAAGACCGACATCCTGCACATTCCCTACAAGGGCAGCGCGCCGGCGCTGACCGATCTCATGGGCGGACACGTGATGATGACTTTCGACAACACGCCCAACGTGCTGCCGCACGTCAGGGCGGGCAAGCTGCGCGGGATTGCCGTCACCAGCCTGAAACGTTCCGCGCTCGCGCCTGAGCTGCCGACCGTGGACGAATCCGGCGTGCCCGGTTTCGAGGTATCGGTGTGGTTCGGTGTCGTCGGCCCCGCCGGGATGCCGCGCGAGATCGTTGCCCGGCTCAACGCCGAGATCAACAAGATTCTGCAGCTGGCGGACGTGCGCGAGCGTTTCAAGGCGGGCGGCGTCGAACCCGTGGGTGGTTCAGCCGCGAAATTCGGCGACCACCTGAAAGCCGAGATTGCGAAATGGGGCCAGGTCGTTAAGGCAACCGGCGCGCGCGTGGATTAGCGAAGCGGTTAACGCGCAGCGCCGCTCTCACCTTCCCCTTCAAGGGGAAGGATGGGATGGGGATGGGTTTAATGACGCGCGAATAGAAACCCATCCCCACCTCGGTCCTCCCCTTGAAGGGGAGGAAGAGCAATGCGCGTCGCGGAGCCGCGTGTGATCTAGAACCAGTCCGGCACATAATAAGCCGCAGCCGCGACGACGCATGTCCACAGGAACATGCCGCGCAGCTGCTTCGCGGCGACCGGGCTCAACTTCTTGCGGCGTTTATGCCTGTCCGCGGGATCGGCCGCGGTGGCCATACGATAGTCAGCGATCATCAATATGATGCCGATTCCAAATGCAAGGCCTGCCCACAACATACGCACCTCTCTACAGGATTAGACTCCGTTTCACATTGCAATCATAGCCGCTTGCGGACAATCGTCAACCGTACCGTCTGACCCCGGCACGGGGAGTGTTGCGGCCGATCGCCGCCGGCGCGATATGCCGCATCGATTAGAATAGGGCCTTAATCGGTCCGGAAGCGTCATGTCCCAAAGTCCTAACAAGCCGGCGGCGTCCCACGTCACCAACTTCATACGCAACATTGTCGAGGATGACCTCGCCAGGGGCACCTACGCAACGCGCACCTGGGGCGGCAAACCCGGCGGCGCCAGCGTCCACGCCGGCGCGCCTGCCGATCCGGCGAAAATCCGCACGCGCTTTCCGCCCGAACCCAACGGCAACCTGCATTTCGGCCATGCCAAGTCGGTCTGTCTGAACTTCGGCCTCGCGCGCGATTTCGGCGGCGTGTGCCACATGCGCTTCGACGACACCAACCCGGAGCGTGAAGAGCGGGAGTTCGTCGACTCGATCCTCGACACCGTGCGATGGCTGGGCTTTGGCTGGAGCGCGAACGGCGCCGACCATCTGTACTACGCCAGTGATTACTTCGACTTCATGTACGAGGCTGCCGAGTACCTGATCACGTCGGGCCATGCTTACGTCGATCAGCAAAGCGCCGAGCAAATACGCGCCAACCGCGGCACGCTGACCGAGCCGGGCACGGCCAGCCCGCAACGCGACCGCCCCGCCGCGGAAAATCTGCGGGTATTCCGCGAAATGCGCGCCGGCCGGCATGCCGAAGGCAGCATGGTGCTGCGCGCGAAAATCGATATGGCCTCGCCCAACATCAACCTGCGCGACCCGGCCATCTACCGCATCCGGCAGGCCGCGCACCATCGCACCGGGGACAAATGGTGCATTTACCCGATGTACACCTACGCGCATCCCGTTGAAGACGCGCTCGAGCAAATCACGCACTCGATTTGCACGCTGGAGTTCGAGGACCAGCGTCCGTTCTATGACTGGCTGCTCGCGCGCCTCGCCGAGGGCGGACTTCTCGCCCGGCCGCTGCCGCACCAGTACGAATTTGCGCGGCTCAATCTCACTTATGTCGTGCTCTCCAAACGCAAGCTGATCCAGCTCGTCGCGGACAAGCATGTCGATGGCTGGGACGATCCGCGCATGCCCACGCTGGTGGGCGCGCGCCGCCGCGGCTACACGGCGGAGGGTTTCAGGGCGTTCGCCGAGCGCATTGGCGTCTCGAAATCCGATTCGTGGATCGACTTCACGGTGCTCGAAGACTGCATGCGCGAACACCTCAACGAGACGGCGCCCCGGCGTATGGCCGTGCTCGATCCGGTCAGGCTCGTGATCGACAACTATCCCGCGCAGGAGGTCGAGGAGTGCCATCCGCCCAACCATCCGCAAAAGCCCGACTGGGGCAGGCGCGCGGTGCCGTTCTCGCGCGAGCTGTGGATCGAGCGCGAGGATTTTGTGGAATCACCGGCGAAGGGTTATTTCCGCCTGTTTCCCGGCAACAAGGTGCGGCTGCGCTACGGCTTCGTGGTCGAGTGCACGGGCTGCGAGAAGGACGACCAGGGGCGT
>JAYWDM010000110.1:0-2524 GCA_043779885.1 Betaproteobacteria bacterium
GGAACCATCGAGTTGTCGCCGATGATCGAATCCGCGCTGGGCGCCGTGAATATTCATGAGATCCTGACGGCAGCGCCGAGAAAAATCTGGTCGCAGGGCGGCGGCGGTGGCTATGACATGGCAATGAATCTCGGGATCGAGATGTTCGCCAGTTTTGACCAGTATGCTTTCCCGGTGGCCTACGTTGCGCTCGCGGCGATGGCGCTGGGAATCGAGGCCACTGGCGGAGTATTCGTCCATAACAAGTCAGGGCGTGTCGATCAGGGCGACCAGGCCGCGCTGCAAGCTGCAGCTTTGCATGCGGCAGGTGTCCACCACGCCGGAGCGCTGCATCCCGCGTACATCCAGCCACTGGTAGCGGGCCTCTCACCGACGCAGGAAGAAATAGCGTGGGCAAACAGGGTCAGCGAGGAATTTGACAGGCTGACAGATATGGGTGAATCGATCGTCATGCTTGACGGCAAGGTGATCGATAAGTACGAGTACGCCGCGGCCCGGCGCACTCTCGACTGGGCGGCTGCCTGTGCCGCCAAAGACACGTATAAGGCGAGGGCGCTAAGCCGTGCGCAAGCTGACGAATAACGATACGACTGAAAGTCGCCCGGCGCACATCCAGACGGGCGCTGCGCAGCAAGCGGAGCTTGAATGTTTTTCATCCACCCGGCATCCATGCCGCCCGCAGCCCGGATGAATGAAATGAAATCCGGGGAACGATTACTGCGGACGCGGGAACCCGGAATGCGCTGCGCTCCTTCCGGGCTGCGTTCTGCCAACGATATGCTTGCCGACAGCAGTGACGCCCGCGACAGGACAACTGATGCGCATCGTTGAGTGTCAAGGCCGCAGCGTGAAATCTCGCGGCGCGCGCCTGCCATTACCGAACATGAAACACCTGCTCGCGGCAGCCGCGGCCGCGGCGCTATGGTGCTGCGGCGCTTCTTTCGCCCAACCTTACCCGGTCAAGCCGCTACGCTACATCGTGCCGTTTCCCGCCGGCGGTTCCCCCGACATCGTGGGCCGGTTGCTCGCCGACCGTCTCAGCCGGCTATGGGGCCAGCAGGTGGTGGTGGACAACCGCTCCGGCGCAGGCGGCACCGTCGGCGCATTGATCGGTGCGCGCGCCGCGCCCGACGGCTACACGTTGTTCCAGTGCAATATCGCCTCCAACGCGATTGCCGCATCCCTGTATGCGAAGCTGCCCTACGAACCGCTGCGCGATTTCGCGCCGGTCTCGCGCATCGGCACCACCGCCAGCGCCCTCGTGGTGCATCCGTCCCTGCCGGTCGCATCGGTTGCGGAATTCATCGCGCTGGCCCGGGCGAATCCCGGCAAACTGAGCTACGGCTCGTCGGCCGCCGGTACCTCGCCCCATCTGTCGATGGAGTTATTCAAAACCATGGCGAAGATCGACGTCGTGCATATTGCTTACAAAGGCGCCGCACCCGCGCTGGCCGACCTGATCGGCGGGCAGGTTCCGGTCAGCATCAGCAATATTCCCGCGGTGCTGTCGCCGGTCCACACCGGCCGGATGCGCGCGCTGGCGGTTACGGGAGCGACGCGTGCATCGCAATTGCCCTCGGTGCCGACCATGAGTGAGTCGGGCCTGACAGGCTATGAGGTGACTTCGTGGTATGGCGTGTGCGCGCCTGCCGGCACGCCGGCGCCGCTGCTGGGCAAACTGCATGCAGATCTCATTGGAGTGCTGCAGGCGCCGGACGTGCGGCAGCGGTTGAACGACCTGGTGGTCGACGTGGCGCCGACGAGTCGCGAGGACTTCGCAGCATTCATTCAGGCGGAGACCCGCCGCTGGGCGCAGGTCGTGAAGGACGCCGGACTCGCGCCGCAGTAGCTGCCCGCGTTTGGCCCGCTCTTCACGCGCGCGTGCGCGTAGCGAGAATGTGCGTTGACCACGGCAAATAAATTCCTGATACTCAGGGCATGAACTGGCGTTTGTACATTTCGTGGATCGCGATTGCGTTCGGCGGTTTCGGCATTGCGCAGGGCGCGCTGGCACAGGGTTATCCGGAGCGTGCGCTGCGTTTGGTCGTGCCGTTTGCGCCTGGCGGCTCGACCGATGTCCTCGCACGCATCGTCGGTCAGCGGCTCGGCGAGAGCCTCGGCCAGCCCGTGATCGTGGACAATCGCCCCGCCGGGGGCGGCATCGTCGGCAGCGATCTGGTGGCGAAAGCGCCGCCCGACGGCTACACCTTGTTGATCGGCTCGATCGCGACCATGGCGGTGGCTCCGGCGCTGTACGAAAAGCTGTCATACGCGCCAATGCGTGATTTTGCGCACGTCGGTTTGTGGGTGACGTTTCCCCTGGTGCTCGTGGTGCACGCCGGCTCACCAGTGAGCGGACTGAAGGACTTGATCGAATTGGCGCGCGCAAAACCCGGCACGCTGAGCTTCGGTGCACAGGGCATCGGCAGTTCGTCGCACATCTTTGTCAGTCTGATGAATAGCCTGGCGCGCATCAAGGTAGTCATCGTGCCCTACAAGGGCGGCGCACCGGCGATGAACGGCC
>JAYWDM010000111.1:0-2522 GCA_043779885.1 Betaproteobacteria bacterium
ATTACAGGAACGCTGAGCCCCTCATGACCATCCCCCAGCTCCTGCCGGCACGTGCCGATCAAGTCGACAGCCTGCGGCGGCCCGCACGCCTCCAAGCAGCCCGTGCGGCGCGCGCTGCCCAGCAATTGGATGCGCCGGGTTTGCGGGTGATCGAAGACGACTGTATCCGTGCGGTCGTGCGCGAGCAGGAAACCTGCGGTCTCAAGGTCGTGACCGATGGCGAGTTTCGTCGCGCCTGGTGGCATTTCGATTTTCTCGCCGGTCTCGGCGGCGTCGGTCTGGTACGTGGCGAGAAGACCATTCAATTCCACGGTGTTGAGACCAAGGCCGAGAGCATCGAAGTGTATGGCCGCGTCACTTCCGACGGTCACCCGATGCTGGCCGACGTGGGCTTTCTCGCCAGCGTTGCCGGTCACCCCGAAGATGACCATCCCGGCACTCTCGGTGCTGCATTTCCGTGGAGGCCGGGCCGCCATCAGCCGGACGGTCTATCCCGATCTCGAACGTTTCTTCGAGGACACTGCGAGCGCTTATCGGGCGGCGGTGCAGGCGTTCTATGCGGCCGGCTGATCTAACAGTCACCACCCATGTCTGTCGCGGCAACTTCCGCTTTAGCTGGATTGCCGAAGGCGGCTATGAGCCGATCGCGGAAGTGTCGCTCGGGCAGACCGACTACGACGGCTATTTTTTTGAATACGACAGCGCGCGCGCCGGCGGATTCGAACCGTTGCGCTTCCTGCCCGCCGGCCGCAAAAGAGTCGTGCTTGGCCTGGTGACGTCGAAATTCGGCGCACTGGAAACCGTCGAGGAGCTGCGCACGCGCATCGACGAAGCCGCGCAGTACGCGCCCCTGGCGCAACGGTGTCTGAGTCCGCAATGCGGTTTCGCCTCGACCGAGGAAGGCAACCTGGTGAGCACCGCCGAGCAGTGGGCCAAGCTCGTACGGGTAGTTGAAGTGGCGCCGGCGGTGTGGCCGGATGACCGCTGAAGCGGGCTGCTGTGGTCATCACCGGTCGGCGGCCGGCAGTGTTATCTTAAGCCCAGTGTAATGCGAGGCCGCGGCGCGGGATGACCACCGAGAGCAAACTCCTCACCGATCAGGCGCGGCCGCGCGGGAAGTATCCGCATGCCAAGCGTGTCGGTGATTTCATTTTCGTCTCCGGTACCAGCGCGCGCCAGCTGGACAATAGCATCACCGGCGCGTGCGCCGATGCGCTAGGCACCACTGAGCTCGACATTCGTGCGCAAACCCGCGCCGTGCTCGACAACATCGACAGCATACTTGCGGCTTTCGGTGCCGGGCTTGCGCAGGTGGTCGAGGTCACGACCTTTCTGGTCAACATGAACGATTTCGCCGGCTATAACGCCGTCTATGGCGAGGCCTTCGACGACGACGGTCCGGCGCGTACGACCGTGGCTGTGCATCAATTGCCGCACCCGCATCTATTGATCGAAATCAAAGCGATCGCCTACCACCCGCAAGGCTGAGCGCAGGAGAACCTGATCATGGCCAAAGGCGAAATCATTGCTGGCTATCTCGCACCGCATCCGCCGCACCTGGTGTATGGCGAGAATCCGCCGCAGAACGAGGCGCGCTCACAGGGTGGCTGGGAGCCATTGCGCTGGGCGTACGAGCGCGCGCGCAAGACGCTAGCCGAGTTGCGTCCAGACGTGCTGCTGGTGCATTCGCCGCACTGGATCACCCAGCAGGGCCATCATTTTCTCGGCGTGCCACATTTGTCCGGCAAGTCGGTCGATCCGATTTTCCCCAACCTGTTCCGTTACAACTTCGCACTCGATGTTGATGTCGAACTGGCCGAAGCCTGTGCGGCTGCCGGTGCAGAGCTCGGGCTGACCACGAAAATGATGCGCAACCCGCGGTTCCGCGTCGATTACGGCACCATCACCACGCTGCACATGATGCGTCCGCAGTGGGACATCCCGGTGGTCGGGCTGTCGGCCAACAACTCGCCGTACTACCTGACCACCCGCGAAGGTCTGGAGGAAATGGATCTGCTCGGCCGCGCCACCCGCGCGGCGATCGAGGCCACCGGCCGCCGTGCGGTGCTGCTGGCCTCCAACACGCTGTGCCATTACCACTTCCATGAAGAGCCGGAGCCCCCGGAAGACATGTCCAAGGAACATCCGGAGAACATGGCCGGCTATCAATGGGACATGCGCATCATCGAAATGCTGCGCCGGGGCGAAGTAAAGAAAACGTTTGATCTGCTGCCACAATTCATCGACGAAGCGTTTGCCGAAGTGAAGTCAGGCGCATTCACCTGGATGTTTGCCGCGATGGGCTACCCCGAGTTGGCAGGCGAGCTGCACGGCTACGGTACGGTCATCGGGACCGGCAATGCAGTGATGGAATGGAATCTGGTCAAGGCTGGCCTGGCGCGTGCTAGCTAGCTAGGGAGACAAACTGATGACCGTGGTTGCCGCACTGCTCGTTCCCGGCTCGCCGTTGCCCTATGTACAACCGGCTAACCCGCCGTGGGGCGCGCTGGCCGCGGCCTTGC
>JAYWDM010000112.1:0-2521 GCA_043779885.1 Betaproteobacteria bacterium
GGCAGCGCGGCGCGAAGCGGCAGCCGACCGGCGGGTCGAGCAGATTCGGCGGCATGCCGTCAATGGTTTCGAGTTTGCGCCCGCGCGGCTGATCGAGCCGCGGCACCGAGCGCAACAGCCCCGCGGTATATGGATGCAGCGGCCGCGCGAAAATTTCGCGCGCCGTGCCCTGCTCGGCAATGCGCGCCGAGTACATGACGTTGACGCGGTCGGCGTAGCGCGCGACCACGCCGAGATTATGCGTGATGATGACGAGCGCGATATTCAGATCGCGCGACAGATCTTTCATCAGCTTCAAGATCTGCGCCTGGATCGTCACGTCGAGCGCGGTGGTCGGCTCGTCGGCGATCAATAGCTTTGGGTTACAGGAGAGCCCGATCGCGATCATCACGCGCTGGCGCATGCCGCCCGAGAACTGGTGCGGATACTGGTCGAGCCGGCGGTCCGGGTCCGGAATGCCGACCATCTTCAAGAGTTCCAACGCGCGGGCGCGTGCCGCCGTCTCATTCATGCCGAGATGGATCTGCAGCGGCTCCATGATCTGGAAGCCTATCGTCAGCACCGGATTCAACGATGTCATCGGCTCCTGGAAGATCATCGCGATATCATGGCCGCGGATCGCGCGCATTTCTTCCGCCGAGAGCTTCAGCAGATCGCGCCCCTGGAACAGGATGCGGCCGTGGACGATGCGGCCCGCCGGCTCCGCCAGGAGCCGCATGATCGCCAGCGACGACACGGATTTTCCGCAACCCGATTCGCCGACCAGCGCGACGACTTCGCCGGCTTTGACCTTGTACGAAATGCCCTCGACCGCGCGCACGACGCCGCGGCTCGCCACGAAGTGGACGTGCAGATCCTCGACCTCCAGCAGCCATTCGCCGGCAGCGTCAGGATGCGCGGCAACTCCTCCGGTAGACTGCAGAACTGCGCTCATCGGCGCGGGGCCCGTATTTTGATGTCTGCGCAGGCTATGGGCTGCGCGTAATCCTGTCAAGGATCAGGGTCAAGAAAAAACGTGAAGCGTTAGGCGAGAGGCGTGAGGCGGAAAAAAACACGGGCGACGGCGCTTTTTCCCCTCTCGCCTCTCGTCTCTCGCCTCACGCGAGCGCCCGTTCCAGCACGCGCGCGACGTGCAGCGCCGCGCGGTGAGCGCCATCGTGGATCTGGTGGCGGCAGCTCGTGCCATCGGCCACGATCAGCGTATCGGCGCCGGCCGCGCGCACTTTGGGCAGCAGGCTCGCTTCGGCCATTTTCATCGATACATCGTAATGCTGCACCTCAAAACCAAAGCTGCCCGCCATGCCGCAGCAACTGGATTCGATGACTTCGACTTCAAGTCCGGGCACGAGCTTCAACGTCTTCAACACGGCCGGCATCACGTCGAATGCCTTCTGGTGGCAGTGTCCGTGCAGCAGCGCTTTTTTCTGCGGCAATGCCTTCAACTTGAGCTTCAGCCGCCCTGCATCGGTTTCGCGCGCGAGGAATTCCTCGAACAGCAGCGCGTTCAGCGCCAGTGTCGCGCTCTGGGCGCCCGGCAGCATCGAGAGGAATTCGTCGCGCAGGCCCAGGAGGCACGCCGGCTCGAGCCCGATCACCGGCACGCCGCGATCGATAAAGGGCTTCAACGCCGTGATCATGCGTTGCGCTTCAGCGCGAGCTTCATCCACGAGGCCGGCCGCCAGAAAAGTTCGCCCGCAACATAATGGCCGCGCACCGTCGGCAGCGCTCGGCAAATGCACGACGTAACCCGCGGCGCGCAGCACGGCAAGCGCCGCACGCGCATTCTCGGGTTCGAAATAGTTGTTGAAGGTGTCAATCAGCAACACAACTTCGCCGTTGATGGTGCCGCCGCCGAGAGTCGCGCCCGGACGCGCCGCAAACGTGTCGCCCCGCCATTGCGGCAGCGAGCGCCGCGCGCTGAAACCGAGCATTTTTTCGGACAGCAGCGCCAGCCCCGGGATTCGATCGCGCAAATTTGCGAGCCATGCGAAGCGCGCCGCCCACGGCGCGTAGCGCGGCAAATAGGCAACCAGGCGGTCCTTTAAGCGCAAGCCATGCTGTGTGCGGTAATGATGCAGGAACTCGATTTTCATCTTGGCCATGTCGACACCGGTCGGGCACTCGCGCTTGCAGCCCTTGCACGACACGCACAGATCCATCGTTTCGTACATTTCTTTTGAAACGAACGCGTCCTCCCCCGGATTCATCGCAAGCTGTCCCGACAAGGCAAGCCGCAGCGTATTGGCGCGGCCGCGCGTGAGGTGCTGCTCTTCACCCGTGGCGCGGAACGACGGACACATCGTGCCCGCGTCGTTCTTGCGGCAATGGCCGTTGTTGTTGCACATCTCGACCGCTTTGTCGAAACCGCCCCACTCTGACCAGTCGAGCACGGTGTTTATTTTTTGCGCGACATAACCCGGCTTGAAACGAAACAGCGCGCGATCGTCCATTTTCGACGGCCGCACGATCTTGCCCGGATTCATCAACCCCTGCGGATCGAAGAGGTCCTTGATCTCCTCGA
>JAYWDM010000113.1:0-7413 GCA_043779885.1 Betaproteobacteria bacterium
ACCAAAGAGCATCCGCTGCGCTCGAGCGTCGTGCATCCGGTCACGCGCAAGAACGAACACACATCATGCGGGCGACTCGTGCCGGTCATCAACGTTGATTTCTCCGCCGCGCCCGACACGCTGTCGATCGAGATGATTCCCAAAGGCAGCGGTTCGGAAAACAATTCATGGCTCAAGATGGCGGTTCCTGCCGACGGCATAGCTGCGGTGAAGACTTTCGTCATCGACTGCGTGCTCGACGCGGGCGGCAAGACCTGCCCGCCCACCATCGTCGGCGTGGGGGTTGGCGGCACGGCGGATCTGTGCGTGCATCTTTCGAAAGTAGCCGCAACGCGCCCGCTCGGCTCGCAATGCAGTGACCCCGAGGGCGCGCAGCTCGAAGCCGAGCTGTCCGCGGTCGTCAACCAGCTCGGCGTCGGCCCGCAGGGGCTGGGCGGCGACTCGACTTCGTTCGCGGTGCACGTTGAAACCGCGGCGACGCATATCACGATGAACCCGGTGGCGGTCAACATGCAATGCCATTCGGCGCGCCGCGCGCGCGCCACGTTCACTCCCGCCGGTCTGAGTTACGGATACTGACCATGGCCCATTACGATTTCAATATGCCGGTGTCCGAAGCCGACGTGCGCAAGTTGAAGGTCAACGATACCGTCACGCTCAACCGCACGCTCTACGGCATTCGCGATGCGACGCTGATTCACATGTTCGATCGCGGCCGCAAGACGCGGTTCGATCTGCATGGCCACGCGGTCATCCATACCGCGCCGAACGTCAAGTGGGTGGGTGAGACGCAGGCGCATCCGTCGGGTTATGCGCCGATCTGCATCGGCACCACGACGAGCGCGCGCATGGAACGCTTCACGCGTCCGCTGATGGAACAGAACGGCGTGCGCATCGTGATCGGCAAGGGCGGGTTGTTCGCCGCCTCGCAAGCGGCGTTCAGCGATCTTGGCGGCGTTTATCTGGCGATCATCGGCGGCGCCGCGGCACTGGAGACGACGTGGGTCGAGCAGATCGAGGAAGTCGACCTCGACGATTTGAATCCGGAGTCGTTGTGGAAGTTTCGCGTCAAGGGTTTCGGCCCTCTGCTGGTCGCGATGGACAGCCATGGCGGCAATTTATATACGAAGGTGAATGAGGCGGCGCACGACAAGCGCGCCGCGGTACTCGCCGCTTTGGGGGTTAAACCCTGAAACGCCAGCCACGGAGATCACAGAGAACACGGAGGAAACCCAGGCAACAAAGGCACAATTTCGTAATTGATTCTCTCTCTGTGAACTCTTTGTCCTCTGTGGCTGGCATTTTGAAATCCTATGCGCACACTTAAAACTGACATACTGATACTGGGCTCGGGCGGCGCGGGGCTGTTTGCCGCGCTGCATGCGCACCAGGCGAATCCCGCGCTCTCGATCACCGTCGCGGTGAAAGGCCTGCTCGGCAAATGCGGCTGCACGCGCATGGTGCAGGGCGGCTACAACGTGGCGCTCGCCGAGGGCGATTCGATCGAACGCCACTTCATGGACACCATCGAGGGCGGCAAATGGCTGCCCGACCAGGATCTCGCGTGGACGCTGGTGAACGTGGCGATCGAGCGCATCCACGAACTGGAAAACGAGCTTGGCTGTTTCTTCGACCGCAATCCCGACGGCACCATCCACCAGAAGGCGTTTGCGGGCCAGACTTTCGACCGCACGGTGCACAAGGGCGACCTGACAGGCATCGAGATCATCAACCGGCTCGCCGAGCAGGTTTGGGCGCGCGGCATCGACCGGCTGGAGGAGCATCGTGCGGTCGAGTTCGTGAAGAACAAGGCGGGCAACGCGCTGGCCGGCGTGCTGATGATAAATGTGCGCAGCGGCGAGTTTGTCTTCGTGCAGGCGCAAGCCGTGTTGCTCGGCACCGGCGGCGGTCCGACGATGTACAAATACCACACGCCGTCCGGCGACAAGACGTGCGACGGCATGGCGATGGCTTTGCGCGCCGGCCTCATGCTGCGCGACATGGAGATGGTGCAGTTCCATCCGACCGGGTTGCTGGCAGGCGCGGGGACCCGCATGACCGGCACGGTGCTCGAAGAAGGTTTGCGCGGCGCCGGCGGTTATTTGCTCAACGGTGGCAAGCAGCGCTTCATGGACAAGTACGACGCCAAACTCGAGCGTGCGACGCGTGACATCGTGTCGCGCGGCATCTTCGCCGAGATGCGCGCGGGGCGCACCACGCCCAACGGTGGCGTCTATATCAGCATGGAGCATCTGGGCGCCGCGAATAACCGGAAAAACTTCAAGGGCATGGTCGAGCGCTGCGCCGATTGCGGATTCGATCTTGCCGGCGGATTGGTCGAAGTGGTGCCGACCGCGCATTACATGATGGGCGGAGTCGCCTTCAGGATGGATTGCACGACCACTTTGCCGGGGCTGTTCGTTGCCGGTGAAGATTCCGGCGGCGTGCATGGCGCGAACCGTCTCGGCGGCAACGGCGTTGCGAACTCAACGGTGTTCGGCGGCATTGCCGGCGACGTGATGCCGGGCTGGGTCAAGGCGAACGGCGTGTTCCACGCGCCCGATCAGGAGGCGCTCGACGCCGCCGTCGCACGCACTCGTGCGCCGCTCGCCAGACCCGCCGGCGATCTGAATGCCGTGCGGGAAGGGCTGTATGACGTCATGTGGGACGATGTCGGCATCGTGCGCGATGCGGCAAGCCTCAAGCGCGCCGCGGGCGTGCTCGACGAACTCGATGCGCGGCTCGACGGTATCGGCGTCGAGGCGGGCGATCTTGCGTTCAATCTGACGTGGCACGACTGGTTGAATCTCAAAAGCCAGATACTCGTCAGTAAATCGATCTGCTGCGCGGCGGTCGCGCGCGAGGATTCGCGCGGCGCGCATTTCCGCGGCGATTTTCCGGACGTGCGCGATCTGGAAAACTCCCATTACACGTGCGTGACGTGGAGCGAGGGCCGTTTCCACAACACGACGCAACCAGTCGTGTTCAGCCGCGTTAAACCGGGCGCGACGCTGATCAAAGAAGAAATGCAGACCGCCTGACATCCGCCCGCGGTTTCCGCGGCCGCAGCGGGGGCAACAAGCCCGGATGGAACAGGATGAAATCCGGGGATTGAATTATTGACGCTACATGGCCCCGGATTGCGCTGCGATTCATCCGGGCTACGCTAACCGGCTACCGCGATGAATTAGACAAATGAATATCACAATGGCGCATCGAATCCCGATTCCAAACAGCGGAATAGTACGGCGCATCGCGCTGGCGGCATCTGTCCTTGCATGGCCGGCGACGGTCTTGGCGCAGGAGTATCCGTTGCGCGCAATCAGGATGCTCGTGCCGTTTCCCGCCGGCGGCGGCAGCGACACGATCGCGCGCGTGACGGCGCAGAAACTGTCTGCGGCGCTGGGCCAGCAAATGGTGGTGGACAACCGTGCCGGCGCGAGCGGAAATATTGCCGCGGAACTGGCTGCGAAGGCCGCGTCCGACGGCTATACGCTGCTGTTTGCCAATTCGTCGCTTGCCATCAGCCCGGCGGTTTTCCACAAGCTCGCTTACAGCCCGGTGAAGGACCTCACGCCGATCTCGATGGTGTCGTCGTACCCGTTCGTGCTGGTGGCTCATCCGTCGTTGCCGGTAAGGAGCGTACGCGAGCTCGTTGCGCTGGCCAGGGCGAAGCCGGATGCACTGAGTTATTCGTCGGCGGGCGCGGGAACCATGTCGCATTTTGCGATGGAGTTGATGCGGCTCAAGACCGGCATCAAGGTCACGCATCTGCCGTACAAAGGTGCAGCGCCGGCAACGGTCGGGTTGCTGTCGGGCGAAGCGCAGGTGGCGTTCATCGTGCTGCCTGTCGCCGGGCCTCAAATCAATGCCGGCAAGTTGCGCGGGCTCGGCGTGGCCGCGAGAACCCGCGCAACGGTAATCAAGGAGGTGCCGACGATGATCGAGGCCGGCGTTGCGGGTCACGAGGCGGTCCAGTGGAACGGGTTATTCGCGCCGGCCGGAACGCCGCCGCCGATTCTCGACCGGTTATATCGGGAAACGGTGAAAGCGCTCGCCACGACGGAAGTCAGGCAGCGGTTCGACGCGGAAGGCGCCGAACCCGTAGGCAGCACGCCTGCCGAGTTCGCGGCGTTCTACCGCGCCGAAGCGGAAAAATGGGCCGATGTCGCGAAGCGTTCCGGCACGAAACTGGATTAGTCGGGTAGGGTGGGCAACCCTGTTGCCCACCGGTTATGCGGGAAAGTCCGCGCGGGGAAATTTGCGCATTCTCCACGGGTTGTGCGTGCAGGATGATCAATCAGAGAATGTGGGTGCAGAGTGGAAAGCAGATTGTCCGTCGATGAGCTGACGCAGCTGGTTGTCGCTGTGCTCGCGAAAGCAGGCGCGTCACCTGCCATGGCCGCTGCAACGGCGCAGGCACTCGTCGCCGCCGAGATGGCAGGCCTCGGTGGACATGGCCTGTCGCGCGTGCCGCTGTACGCGCAGCACGTGAAGGAGGGCCGCGCGAGCGGCGCTGTCGAGCCGCGCATAGCGCATGAAAAAGGCGCGGCGTGTCTCATCGACGCGCAAGGCGGACTGGCGTATCTGGCGATGGAACTCGCGACGCGCGAAGCGTTGCGCCGGGCGCGCGAATTCGGCGTCGCATTTTGCGGCGTAGCGCACAGCCACCATTGCGGCGCGCTGGACTATCATCTCGCACCTCTTGCAGCCGCTGGTTTGATCGGCATCGGTTTCACCAATTCGCCGGCGGCGATCAATGCATGGGGCGGCAAAAAGCCGCTCTTCGGCACCAATCCGGTCGCCGCGGTGTTTCCGCGGCGGGACGCGGCGCCGCTGGTCATTGATTTATCTCTGACCGAAGTCGCGCGCGGCAAAATCATGGTCGCCGCGAAAGAAGCCAAACCGATTCCCCTCGGCTGGGCGCTGGATGCGGACGGCAAGCCGACGACCGATGCGAAGGCCGCATTGACCGGCAGTATGGCCGCGATCGGCGGCGTGAAAGGCGTGCTGCTCGCGTTGATGGTCGAATTACTGTGCTGCGCACTGACCGGCGCGCGGTTCGGTTTCGAAAACGATACGTTCTTCGAGCCGGGGCGTCCGGCGTCCATCGGCCATGCGCTGCTCGCGATCGATCCCGGCGCGCTCGCCGGCAGTGCCGCTTACTTCGAGCGCATCGAAACGCTGCTGGCCGCCATGCTGGCGGATGACGGCGTGCGGTTGCCGGGCGAACGGCGGCACGCGCTGGCTGCCGACGCCCGCGCTCACGGCATGGCGATTCCGCAAGCCGTGCTCAGGCAGTTGCGCGCGCTTGCGCAATAAAGCGAGCGGGGCATAGAAAGTTGGAAAATGAGACATTCCCGCCCTTTCAAGAGGGGGCTTGGGTGGAGCACGTAATTTCGCACCGCGCATTTCTCATCCTCCCCTTCAAGGGGAGGACCGAGGTGGGGATGGGTCTGTCCGCATAACGGCGCTCGATTAAACCCATCCCCATCCCACCCTTCCCCTTGAAGGGGAAGGAGAGAGCGGCGCCACGCGGTCTTACTTACCAATCTCCATCCCAGCCCCTTGAAGGGAAGAGCGGTGCTGCGCGGTCAAATGTACCCATCCCCATCCCACCCTTCCCCTTGAAGGGGAAGGTGAGAGTGGCGCTATTCGCTCGCTAGCACTGTACTAACCGATTTTCTCCGCCACCACTTTCGCAAACGCCTGCGTGCCGAGCTTGCCGCCGAGATCCCCGGTGCGGGTGGCGGGATTATTAAGCGCCGAGTCGATCGCCGCTTCGATCGCTTTCGCGGCCTGCGTCAGCGCGCTGTTTTTATGCCGCTGACCCATCCATTCGAGCATCATTGCCGCTGACAATATCAGCGAAGTCGGGTTGGCCTTGTCCTGTCCCTGGATGTCGGGCGCGGAGCCGTGCTGGGCTTGCGCCACGCATAGATCGTCGCCGGCATTGACCGAGCCGGCCAAGCCGAGGCTGCCGGAAATTTCGGACGCTTCATCCGACAGAATGTCGCCAAACATGTTGGTAGTCACGATCACGTCGAATTTCGAGGGGTCGCGCACGAGCAGCGCCGCCATTGCGTCGACGATCTTTTCGTCGAGTTCCACATCCGGGAAGTCCTGCGCGACCTTGCGTACTTCGCGCAGAAACAGCGCGTCCGAAATCCGCAGCACGTTCGCCTTGTGCACGGCGGTCACCTTCTTGCGGCGCGTGACCGCCATCTCGAACGCGCGGCGCGCGATGCGATTGCAGCACTTGGCCGTCACGCGCCGCATGGAAATCGCCATGTCCTCGGTGGGCATGAACTCGCCCAGGCCCATGAACATATTGCGGTCGGCATAAAAGCCTTCGGTGCATTCGCGGAAGATCACGAGGTCCACCGGTTTGCCGGTAAGGCCCACGCCCATGCGCGACTTGGCGGGACGCACATTGGCGTAGAGATCGAGCTTCACGCGAAATTCTCCGGACGGATTGGCGCCGCCCTGTTCGCGCGGCGGATAGTCGTTGTGGGAAACCGGACCCAGCAGCACGCCCGCCATCGTGCGCGCTTTTTCGAGGATGCGTGGCGGGCAGGTCGTGCCTTCCTTTTTGAGCGTGGCGAAACCCATTTCGTCGTGCTCCCACGCGAGCCCGAGTTTGAATTTTGTGCTGGCGCGATCGAGCACGCCGAGTGTCGCCTGGGTAATTTCCGGACCGATGCCGTCACCCGGCAGAACGAGGATTTTCATGACAGTTCCTTTGGTTTGTTTCAGGCTGGCGCCTGTTGCGGATTACAGCGCTCACATCATTGCAGTTGCATCATTCCCATCCAGTAATGGATCTTGCCGCCGGTTTCGACATCATACCTGCGCACGAACGCGAGTTTGCCGTCATTGCCGACCCGCAGCACCGATAAGGCGGCCGGCACCGTCGCGACCTGAGTGCCTTCGTGAACCGCAATCGGCGCGATGCTGGCCGCAACCATCAAGCGCCCGCCCGGGTCGAGTGCGAACGTCCGCACGTGATAGGAGCGTGTGTCGGCGTGCTGTATCAGCGTCGGTTCGCCGCTCGCCGGATCGATCGCATAGACGGCGATGCTGTTGTCGCCGCCGCCGAACACCGGTTTGCCCTGGTAATCGACCGTATAGTCGGAGCGGTTGGCGAGATAGACGCAGCATCCGCCGGGATGCACGTGTATCGTCCCCGCGAGTTGCCGCGGCCTGACATTGGCGGGATCGGCCAGCGTGTCGCAAATAAATGCCGCGTCGGGTTCGCGACCGTCACCCTGCATGCGGTACATGTAAAGCTTGTTCTGGCGTTCGAGCGAAACATAAACCCACGGCTCACGCGGATGAAAATCGAGGTGTCGCGGGCCGAAGCCGTAACCGCCGTTTGGCGCGATCGCCGCCAGGTTCGACAGCACGCCGTCT
>JAYWDM010000114.1:0-7383 GCA_043779885.1 Betaproteobacteria bacterium
GATGTTCACCGCGCCGCCGCCCGCGGCGCGCGACCAGGCGCCGCGGAGCTGACATGCGCGTATTGTTGATCGATGATCATGCGCTGGTGCGCAAAGGCATCGAAGGCTTGCTGCGCAGTCGCGGCATCGAGGTGATCGCGTCGGTCAGTTCCGGGGAGGAGGGCGTGCGCCGCGCGCTGGAGATGACCCCGGACATCGTCCTGCTCGACGTAAAAATGCCGGGTATGAACGGCATTGAGACCCTGACGAGTTTGCGCGTGCACGGCGTCAGCGCTCCGGTGCTGATGCTCACGATGAGCAGCGAGGAGGCGGATTTGAGCGCGGCGCTGCGCGCCGGCGCGCAAGGGTATTTGCTCAAGGACATGGAACCGGAGGAACTCGTGCCGTCGCTCGAGGCCGCCCTGCGGGGCGAGAATGTCATAGCCAGGGAATTGGTCGGCACGCTCGCGCGCATTGTGCGCGGCAACGCAGGCGCGCAAGCCGAACCCGCGCCGCCCCCCGCATCGTTTGTCGATCTGACGCGGCGCGAAATGGAAATCCTCGAGCACGTCGCCAAAGGAATGAGCAACAAGGTGATCGCGAATGCGCTGAACATTACCGATGGCACCGTCAAGCTGCATGTGAAGGCCATACTGCGCAAGCTGGGCGTGGACTCACGCGTCAAGGCCGCCGTGATCGCGGTTGAGCACGGACTGGGCAAGCGCAAGAACCAGGCGCAGGGAAAGTCTGAACAAATCTGAACGACACCGGCGTGCGCCGGCGTGACGGACTTAATTGGAGCTTGCCTGAATTCCGTTGCGCGTGCGCGGCGCGGTCGGATGCTTACGCTGACGGTTCAAACCAACTGAGCTTATCGCGCAGCCGCACCACGTCGCCGACTATGATCAGGGTCGGCGCCTTCACGTTGCTGCGCCGCACGAGTTCGGGGAGCGTGGCAAGATTGCCGGTGAGCACACGTTGCTGCGGCATGGTGCCTTGCTGGATGAGCGCAGCCGGCGTCGTGGAAGCAAGACCATGGGCGACCAGTTCCCGGCACAGAATGTCGACGCCGTGCAGGCCCATGTAGAAAACAACCGTCTGGCGCGGCTGGGCAAGTGCCGCCCAGTTCAGATTCATGCCGCCATCCTGCTGGTGGCCGGTGACGAATACCACCGACTGCGAGTAGTCGCGGTGGGTGAGGGGAATGCCGGCGTACGAAGCGCAACCGGCCGCGGCGGTGATCCCGGGGACCACCTGAAAGGGAATGCCCTCGTCCATCAATGTTGCGATTTCCTCCCCGCCGCGTCCGAAGATAAAAGGGTCGCCGCCCTTCAGCCGCACGACGCGTTTGCCTTGCCTGGCGAGGCGCACCAGCATTTCATTGATATGCTCCTGCGGCAGCGTATGCGCGGCGCGCTCCTTCCCGGCGTAGATGCGTTCCGCCTCCAGACGCACCAGGTCGAGCACCGGCTGCGAAACCAGCCGGTCATACACCACCACGTCCGCCCGCTGCATCAGGCGCAACGCGCGGAACGTCAACAAATCCGGATCGCCGGGTCCGGCGCCAACCAGGCTGACCTCGCCGCCGTGCAACGTCAGGCGTGCGCCGTCGATCGTCTGCTGCAAAGCGTCGTGCGCGTCCTGCTCGCGTCCGCTGAACACCAGTTCGGCAATCGGACCCTGCAGCACGCGTTCCCAGAAACGGCGCCGCTCGGCCGGTTTATAGCGAGCCTTGACCTGCTCACGAAACGATCCGACCAACGCGGCCAGCCGCCCGTAGCCCGCGGGAACGAGGGTTTCAAGCCGCGCGCGCAGCAGGCGCGCGAGCACCGGGGAAGCGCCGCCGCTCGACACCGCCACGATTACCGGCGAGCGGTCGATGATCGACGGCATGATGAACGAACATAGTGCCGGCTGGTCGACGACGTTGACCGGAATGCGTCGCGCTTTGGCCGCGGCGGCCACCATGCGATTGATCGCCTCATCGTCGGTCGCCGCGATGACGACTGCGTACGCGCCCACATCCGCGGCACTGAACGCCGTGGTGCGATGCACGACTTTGCCGGTGGCAACGTAGTCGTCGAAGACGGCGTGCAGCGCAGGTGCGATGACCGTGACGTGGCCGCCGGATCGCATCAACAGCGCGGTTTTGCGCGCCGCGACCTCGCCGCCGCCCACCACCAGGCACGGTTGCGCGCGGATATCGAGTAGTATGGGAAGAAAATCCATAAGGCTTTTTTGCGCCGCAGGGGACGCGCTCTTGCGGAGCGGCGGAAGCGCGTTACATACTCTTCAAAAATTCAGTGTTATCAATGCACCGGCAATCATACGCGAGGCGCGTGCGCGGTCATAGACCCATGCTACCCGTCCCGCCGTACGGAGTAAGAATTCCGCGACGCGTTCATTTGGGCTATATTGGTGTTTTCCGTATCGGAGACGGCGGATAGTCATGAAACCGGCAGCGATTAAGGGAAGCATGGTGGCGGCGCCCACCCCGGCAGTTACTCTGGATATGACGGGATTGTCTTGTCCGGCGCCATTGCTGGGCGCGAAGCAAGTCATGGACGACCTGCAGCCGGGACAGGTGCTCCTGCTGATCTCCAATTGTCCGGGCACTTCCGACGACTTATTCGCGTGGGTCAAATACACCGACAACGAGATTGCGTCGACGGTGAGGCAGGGCGACAGCAAGACCGGCTATTACATCCGAAAAGGCAAGGCGGCCACGCGGCCGCCGCCCAATGCAGTGCTCGACATCAGGGGCGTGTCCTGTCCGGGCCCGATCATCGAGGCAAAAAAATTGCTCAACGCGATGCAATCCGGCGAAGTGCTGCAACTGATCAGCAATTGTCCCGGCTCCCCCGCGGACGTAAGCGCATGGGTCAGGACAAGGTCACTCGAACTCGCGGGCATGCATGAACGCACGCGCGGCGAGTACGAATTCTACATTCGCAAGAAGTAATCGCCAGGCGGGTACGGGCCCCGACCGCCCATTCCGCGGGCTCCTGCCTGAAGAAGTGCTCGACCATGGCGGCGACATTACGACCCGTCTGGTTCAATATGCGTTCCCACGTGAAAACAGGCAGAGCGCGCGAGCGGGCAACGGGGGGCGTTTGGCCGCGCTTGAAAAAATGAAAGTTGACGGTTTCACGGAAACTTTTGCACGTTTGTTATGGTCGAATAAATAATATTGATGAGGCTGGCTCGCGACCGCATGAAATAATAGCGCGATTGCGGGCGGATAACTGCAACGGTTATCATGCCCGTACGCCGCGATTCCGCATGAGCGGACGCGGACGTTTTTTTGCCTGATAACCGGAGGACAAATGAATCAATGGCGCAGACGTTTTTTGCAATGGTCGGCCGTCGCGGTGGCCGTGGGCAGCGGCATTGTCAGGCCCGGCCAGGCACTCGCCGCGGCGTGGAACAAGACCGGTTTTGAGTCCAAAGCGCTGACCGACGCGATCAAGACTCTGGGCGCGACCGGCGCCGCGGAAAGCAAAGACATCGTGATTACGGCGCCCGATATCGCGGAGAACGGGGCCGTCGTGCCAGTCGCGGTTGCCAGCCGCATCCCCAATACCACCAGCATCTCGATACTCGCCGAAAAGAATCCGTTTCCGCTGGCGGCGACGTTCGACATCTCAGGCAGCGATGCGTACGTATCGACGCGGGTAAAAATGGGACAGACCTCGAACCTGCGCGCGATCGTGCAGGCGGACGGCAAGTTCTACACTGCGGTCAAGGAAGTAAAAATCACCATCGGCGGCTGCGGCTGATTCGCGGTCCGGCAAAGACAAAGACAGAGGAGAGAAACCATCTTGGCTGAAGCAATGAAAATCCGCGCCACTTTGCAGGGCGATACCGCCGATGTGCGTATTCTGGTTGCGCACCCGATGGAAACCGGGCAGCGCAAAGACGCGGCAGGCAATATCGTTCCCGTGCATTTTATCCAGACGCTGAGCGTCACGCACAACGGCAAGACCGTGATGGACGCGCAATGGAGCCAGGCGATCTCGCGCAATCCATTCCTCGGTCTGCGCGTCAAAGGGGCCAAAGCAGGCGACAAGATCGTCGTCTCGTGGACCGACAACAAAGGCGACAAGCGCACCGACGAAGCAGTGGTCAGCGCGCCCTGAGCGGCAGCGTGCGCCTAACCGGAGGCACAAGACTATGAGTTGGCTACCGCGCAGGGTTACGACTATTTTGATCGCATGCGCCGGCGCGGTCGCAGTCACGTCCGCCGCGGCGCAAGGCAATCCTGGCGACGCGCTGGCTGTAGGCCGTCAAATGCTTGCCGAGGATAATCCGGGTGAACTGTGGGTCGAACGCGGCAAAACGCTGTATCACCAGAAACGCGGACCCAAAAATGCGTCTCTCGAACAGTGCGATCTGGGTCTGGGGGCAGGCGTCGTAAAAGGCGTGTTTGCCCAGCTGCCGCGCTATTTTTCCGATACCAACAAAGTGCAGGATCTGGAGTCGCGGCTGCTGACCTGCATGACGGAACTGCAGGGGCTGAAGCGCGAAGACATCGTGCGCACGCGTTTCGGCAATCTTGACCGCAATTCGGACATGGAAGCGCTGGTGAGCTACATCGGCGCGCAATCCAACGGCATGCGCATGAACGTGCGCCTGAATCACGCCAGCGAACGCGAGATGTACAAAGCCGGCGAATATCTGTTCTATCGGCGCAACGGTCCGCTGGATTTCGCGTGCTCAACGTGCCATATCGAAAGCGGGAAGCGCATCCGGCTGCAGGACCTGCCGAACATGACGGACCCCAAGGAAATGCAATTAACCGTTGCGACCGGGTGGCCGGCATACCGTGGCACGCATAGCACGGTGCGCACCATGCAACACCGCCTTTACGACTGCAATTGGCAGATGCGATTGCCGGATCTGGGCTTTGCAT
This sequence comes from Betaproteobacteria bacterium, assembly GCA_043779885.1. Classification (GTDB taxonomy): domain Bacteria; phylum Pseudomonadota; class Gammaproteobacteria; order Burkholderiales; family SG8-41; genus PALSA-1004. The sequence continues at coordinate 4,892 of JAYWDM010000114.1, forward strand.
CCGACATGTCGGTGGCAATCACCACCTATCTCAATTATTCGGCCAATGATGGCTTGATCAGCCTGCCGGGGGTGCGGCGATGAGTAAGTGCGCGATTGATACCATGAAAGCGGTTGCGTTGCTGGCCGCGCCTTTTCTGATCGCTGCCGGTTGCGCAAGCTTTCCGGACGCCGCATCAACGCGGCAGGCCGCCGAGAAAATGGTGAGCGAGGCCTACCCCTATACCGGATCCGATCTGAACCGCCGCGCGGTGCAGGATGAATCTCAACGCATGTGCAGCGGGATCGGCGGCGCCAGGCCCACGCCGGAGCAATCCGCTGAAATCGTGAAGCTCGCGCGTGCGAGCATCACGTATCCGCCGACGGGAAAACTGATGGGCGACTGGAAGGTCGGCGCGCAACTGGTGTCCGACGGGCGCGGCCAGCGCATAGTCGGCGGCCAGATTGAAAAGCTGTCGCATAATGGCGCGCTGTGCATCAATTGCCACGCGATCGACCCCAAGGAAGTCAATTCGGGAAATGTCGGCCCGGCGCTCACCGGCTACGGCGCGCTGCGCGGCAATTCGGAGGCGACGGCGCGCCTCACGTACGAGAGAATTTACAATGAGTGGGCCTATTTCCCGTGCTCCAACATGCCGCGGCTGGGCGCCAGCGGATTCCTGACGCCGGAACAGATTACGCACGTGGTTGCTTATCTGCTCGATCCGCAGTCGCCGGTCAACAAGAAGTGAGCCCGCTTTTTGCGCAGCACCGAATACTCGCAATGCGGCGGCGGTCTGCGATGCGGCGCCGATGCGGATTTCGTAGTTGGGTAACATCACCGTAACCGCAGATTACATGGAGTACATTCATGCGCAATCATAAAATCCCGAAATACGCCGCGATGGCGGCGTGCGTGGTGGCATTGGCGCTGCCGGCAATGGGCATCGCCGCAGACGCGGCCGGCCGCCCGGGCGCGGTAACCGGCGCCAAGCAGCGGGTGATATTTCAGGTCAGCGACAACGATCCGCGCAAATGGAATCTCGCGCTTAACAACGTCAAGAACGTGCAGGACGATCTGGGCAAAGGCAACGTCGAGATCGAGCTGGTGGCCTATGGCCCGGGCCTGCCGATGCTGAAGCTCGAGTCCGAAGTGTCCAACCGGATCGCGGATGCGGTCGCCAGCGGCGTGAACATCGTCGCGTGCGAGAACACGATGTTCAATACGAAGGTCAAGCGCGAAGACATGCTGCCCAACCTTAGCTACGTGAAAGCCGGCGTAGTCGAACTGATGGTGAAGCAGCAACAAGGTTATTCCTACATTCGTCCCTGACTGCGGCGGGAGACGCCGTTCGCTGGCGGATCAGGGGCAACCTGGGCCGCGCCAACCCGGTAACTTCAAGGGACTCCATGCGTACATTGTCGATACACTCCCTGGCGGCGCTGATGTTCGCTGCCGTTGTGCTTGCCGCGGCGGTGCCGGGTGATGCCCGGGCGCAGTCCGCGCCGGCAGCGAAGCTGGCGACGATCCCGCCGAACAAGGACAATGACATCAAGCTTTATCTCGCCGACGGCGCCATCGTCAAAGGCGCGGATGCGCTCGGGCGCATGCAACAGGAAGCAAAGGTGATCCTGTGGCTTGCCGGCAACCAGTTTTTCGCCATGGACAACGTGGTGCGTGCTTTTCAGAAGCAGAGCCCCGGACTTGGCGTTGGCCTTATTACGCTGCCGCCGGGTTTGTTGCTCGATGCGATACGCGCCGGTGGCTGGACTTATGGCGGGCTCGATTACCGGGGATTGCCGGACATCTATGCGTCGGTGAATCTCGGGCATCTCAAGCAGTTAAGGCAGGCAGGGCTGATGGAGCAGTACGCCGTATACATGCATAACGAGCTGGAAATCATGGTCGGCAAGGGCAATCCCAAACAGATACTCGGCATCAGGGATCTGGTGCGCTCCGACGTGAGAACGTCGATGCCCAACCCGGTCAATGAGGGCATCATGCAGTTTTATGCCCGCAAGGTGCTTGAACGGCACGGCATCTGGCACCGGATTGCCGCCGGCAAGGAGTGCGTATCCTGCGACACGACGCCGAATAACTGGTTTACGGCCGTGCATCACCGCGAGACGCCGGAGCGCATACGCACCGGCGTCTCGGATGCCGGCATCGTCTGGAAAACGGAGACGCTCGAGGCGCTGCGCGAGGGAGCGCAGGTCGCGGCGGTGCAATTGCCGCCGGAAGACAGTCTGCGTGCCGAGGTATCGTATGCGATCGGCGCGCTCACTGGCAGCCCGCGCGGCGGCGCGGCGGCACGCTATCTGGCGTTTCTGGGCACGCCCGAAGCGCAGACGGCGTACGGCAATTTCGGATTCGTCAACGCGACGGCCGAGGAACTCAAGCTCAAGCCCATCCCGCAGTAATCGCGGCTGCGCCGCCGCGCGTTTTTCCAGCGAGCGGCCGGCGTCGGGTGCGCAGGTGCCGCCGGATCCGGAAAAATCACCCGTTCGATGCGT
>JAYWDM010000115.1:0-2504 GCA_043779885.1 Betaproteobacteria bacterium
TACGCATTGATCGGGTGCCTGTTCTACGCGGCGCCTGATTCCAATCTGATAGCGCAAATTTGCAAAGGCGGCGCGCCCGCGGATGAAGCGGGTGACGCCAGCGCACTGGCGCAAACATGGCAAGCGCTGCAAAACACCTGTAAGAGTGCTTATCCGGACGTAGTCAAGCGGGAACACGACACGCTGTTCATCGGTGTGGGAAAAGCGCAGGTGACACTCTATACCTCGCATTACGTCGCGCATAGCTCGCCCGCCCGGCATCTGGTCATGCTGCGCGAGCAGCTCGATCAATGGGGGTTGGCCCGCAGCGCCGGCGCGTTCGAAGTGGAGGACCATATTGCGGGTTTGTGCGATGTCATGCGGTTTTTGATTGAACAGCAGGCGCCATTGGCGGATCAGCGGTTGTTCTTCGAGCGGTTTGTATACCCAGGTACGTTGCCGCTATTCGAAAAAGTCATGACCGCAGCATCAGCAGGGTTTTATAAATCGGTCGTGGCGTTTGCCGGGGCTTTTATCGAGGTCGAAAAAGCAGCGTACGACATGGATGAGGCGGCATCCGCGACGCAGACGTATTGACGAGAGTATTGTCCTCAAAATTTATTCGGGATTTACTTGACTCGGTCGAAGTTCGGCGTAAATTGTCGTACCATAAGTAGTACAGGTCCATAACGTACAGGTCCACATAAAGGAGGATGCCGTGAAGAGTCCGCAATCCAAACTTTCCCGTCGAAATTTCCTGCTCGCGGTTGGAGCGGGCGGTGCTTGCGCATCAGTGGTACTCGTCGCAGGCAACAACGGCGACCCGCAAGTCAAGCCGGAACAAACAGCCCGCGATGGGCAGGGCTATCACCTCACAGAGCACATCCGCAATTACTACCGCACCGCGAAAGTCTGAAACTACCGCACCGCGAAAGTCTGAACTCGGAGGAGGCCAGCAATGTTTCTTACTAAAAAAGCCAGCAGCGTGACCACGACCAACAGCGCCAGCCGTTTGGGCCGTAACGCGGCTGCGTTCCTCGGCAATACCATCGATCGCCGCAGCTTCCTCAAGCGCTCCGGCATCGGACTCGGTGCGGGCGCGGCTATCAGCCAGTTACCGTTCTCGATGATGGGCAAAGCACGCGCGGCCGAAACCAAAGGCGACGGCAAGGTCGAAGTCAAGCGCACGGTATGCACACACTGTTCGGTCGGCTGTGCCATCGACGCCGTGGTGCAAAACGGCGTGTGGGTGCGCCAGGAGCCGGTGTTCGATTCGCCGATCAATCTGGGCGCGCACTGCGCCAAGGGTGCGTCGATCCGCGAGCACGGCATGATGCACGACTCGCATCGCCTGAAGTATCCGATGAAACTCGTCGCCGGCAAGTGGGCGCGCATAAGCTGGGACGAGGCGCTGAAAGAGGTCAGCGACAAACTGCTTGCGATCAGGAAGGAAAGCGGACCCGATGCAACGTTCTGGATCGGCTCGAGCAAGCACAACAACGAGCAGGCCTACCTGTTACGCAAGTTCGTATCATTCTTCGGCACCAACAACACGGACCACCAGGCGCGCATCTGCCACTCGACGACGGTCGCGGGCGTCGCGAACACCTGGGGCTATGGTGCGATGACCAATTCGTACAATGATGAGCAGAATTCCAAGTGCATCCTGTTCCTCGGCAGCAACGCGGCGGAGGCGCATCCGGTGTCGATGCTGCATACGCTGCATGCGAAAGAGAACGGCACCCAGGTGATCGTCGTCGATCCGCGCTTTACGCGCACCGCCGCTAAAGCCGACAAGTTCTACCGCATCCGTTCGGGGACCGATATCGCGTTCATTTACGGCATGCTCCATCACATTTTTCAGAACGGCTGGGAAGACAAGGAATACATCAAGGCCCGCGTCTACGGTATGGACAAGGTGCGGGAAGAAACGGCGAAGTGGACGCCGGACAAGGTCGAAGAAGTGACCGGCATGAAAGAAGCCGAAGTGCGCGACGTGGCCGAGAGCATGGCCAAGAACAAGCCCAGCACCATCGTATGGGCGATGGGGCAAACCCAGCACACCACCGGCAACGCCCTCGTGCGCTTATCTTGTATCCTGCAACTCGCGCTGGGAAATGTCGGCGTGTCGGGCGGCGGCACCAACATCTACCGCGGCCACGACAACGTGCAGGGCGCAACGGATGTCGGACCGAACCCGGATTCGCTGCCCGGCTATTACGGCCTCGCCACGGGTGCGTGGAAGCATTACGCGGCGGTGTGGGGCGTCGATTACGAGTGGACCAAGAAGCAGTTTTCATCGCAGGCGATGATGGAAAAACCCGGCATCACGGTGTCGCGCTGGATTGACGCCGTGCTTGAGAATAACGAGCTGCTCGATCAGGACTCCAATCTGCGCGCGGTGCTTTTCTGGGGCCATGCGCCGAACAGCCAGAGCCGCGGCAAGGAAATGGTCGAGGCGATGAAGAAACTCGATCTGCTGGTGGTGATTGATCCGTATCCGTCCGCGACTGCCGCGATGGCGG
>JAYWDM010000116.1:0-7366 GCA_043779885.1 Betaproteobacteria bacterium
CCGAATAAACCGATACGCCTCGTCGTCGGCTATGCGCCGGGCGGCGGCACCGACCTTGCGTCGCGTTACGTCGCGAATGCGCTGTCCGAGTTGTGGGGCTCAACGGTGTTGGTCGATAACCGACCGGGCGCGGCCGGCTCGGTCGGCACGGAAATCGTCGTGCGAGCGGCCCCCGACGGCTACACCATCATGCTGTGCAACATCGGTACTCACGCGATAACGCCGGCGCGCGTCAAACTTCCCTACGACCACATCAGGGACTTCTCATTCCTGTCGCTGATCGGCTCCACGCCCAACGTGTTTCTCGCGAACCCTGCGCAGCCCTTCAAGAATGTCGGCGACGTGATTACTTATGCCAAAGCGAATCCCGGCAAGCTGAGCTTCGGCTCCTCCGGGGTCGGCGCATCCCCGCACCTGTCCATAGAGCTCTTTAAAACGATGGCGGGAATCAACCTTGTGCATGTACCGTACAAGGGTGCCGCACCGGCGCTCGCCGACGTGATCGGCGGACAGATCCCGTTGAGCGTCGGCAATCTGCCGGGCGGTCCGCTGACGGCGATCAAGTCAGGCCGGCTGCGCGGGATCGGCGTGACGACCGCCACGCGCAGTCCGCGTGCCCCCGAAGTGCCCACTTTTGCCGAGGGTGGCGTGCCTGGCTACGACGTGGCAAGTTGGTACGGCATCTGCGCACCCGCGGGGCTGCCGAAGGCGGTGCACGCGAAGCTTAACGCAGGCCTCGTCAAGATTCTGACGTCGCCTGATCTGCGCCTGCGCATGGAAGAGCAGGGCATCGACGTCAAGGCTTCGACGCCGGAGGAATTCGTCGCTTTCGTCAGGCGCGAAACGGCGAAGTGGACGAAGGTCGTGAAAGACGCTGGGCTCGTCGGCGATTGACGTAATCGCCATCCTCTTGACGAGAGAGAGAGCAGTCGCGAGGGGGCACGCGGGATGGGTACATTTGACCGCGCTGCACCGCTCTCTCCTTCCCCTTCAAGCGGAAGGGCGGGATGGGGATGGGTTTAATCTCGCGCGGATATGCAGACGGACCCATCCCCACCTCGGTCCTCCCCTTGAAGGGGAGGAAGAGAAATGCGCTGCGCGAAGTAACGCGGCCCGCTACCTGCCCTGAAACGCGGGCTTGCGTTTCTCCATGAACGCGTCGCGGCCCTCGATGTAATCCGCGCTCGCGAAGCAGGCATCCACCATCCTGTCGCACGCCGCCACGTCGCGCCCGCTTTCATCTTTCATCATCTCGACCACGCTCCTCTTGACGGCGGCGATGGTGAGCGGCGCGTTGCCGGCGATGGTGTTCGCATAGCCAAGCACGTAGGTCTCGAGTTCGGCCGCCGGCATCATGCGGTTGATCAAGCCCATCTGCAGCGCTTCCAGCGCGCTGAACTGGCGGCCCGTGTAGAAAATTTCCATGGTGAACGACGGGCCCACCACGGCCTCGAGCTGTTTGAGCCGCGCATAACGGTAACCGACGCCAAGCTTCGCCGCCGGCACGCCGAAACGCGAGTCGTCCGACGCGATGCGCAGATCGCAGCCGACCGCGGTGCCCATGCCGCCGCCCATGCAGTAGCCGCGGATCATCGCGATCGTGGGCTTGGGGCATTCCCGCAGCGCCTGCGCGGCGCGGTCGGATGCCTGGTTGTACTCCGCCATCGCTTCGGCGGTGGAGCGCCGGTCCTTGAATTCCGAAATGTCGGCGCCTGACACGAACGCCTTGTCGCCGGCGCCCTTGAGGATCACCACGCGAATCGCCGGGTCGCGCGCATAATCATCGAGCGCCGCGCCCATCGCCTGCGTCATCGCCATCGACATCGCATTGCGCTTTTCCGGATTGTTGAATATCACCCAGCCGATGGCGCCGTCTTTGCGGGCGATCAGTTTGTCGGTGGCGGATTGCATGGCGTTATTCCTTTCAGGTGAAAAGCCGCAGTGTAACCAATATAATTGCGCGATGGACGCCACGCGCCGCGGGCGGACCGACAACAGGGGAGAATAAATTGCGCTTGGGACTGATGGGGTTCGGGGAGGCAGCCGTGCGCTATGCGCAGGATTTTTCGCAGGCCGGGCTGACTGATATCACGGCGTACAGCCGGTCGGGCGCAAAAGCGCCGGCCGATGATCCGATCCGCGCGCGCGCGGCGCAGTTCGGGGTGCATCTCGCGTCCTCGCCGCGCGAACTGTGCAAACGCGCGGATGTCATCATCGCGCTGACCCCCGGCAAGGCGGCGCTCGCGGCGCTGCGCTCGGTACGAAAATATCTGCGCCCGGATCATATCTATGTGGATGCCAGCACGTCGGCGGTCAAGGCGATGGAGCAGGCGGCGCAATTGATGGAGGGGCGTGCGCACTTCGTCGATGCGGCGATCATGAGCCCCGTGCCGCTCGGCGGCATCAAAGCGGTGGTGGCGGCCAGCGGCGCGCATGCCGAGGCGTTTCGCGCGCTGATGGCGCCTTACGGGATGAACATTAAAGTGGTCGGGAACAAAGCGGGCGGCGCGAGCGCGATGAAGCTGATCCGCAGCGTCTGCATGAAAGGACTCTCCGCGACGCTGCTCGAATCGCTGGAAGCGGCGCAGCGTTACGGCATACTCGAAGCCTCCGCCGCGGACATGGCGGAATCCATGGATGAGCGGCCTTTCGCGCAGATCATGAAGCGTTACGTTTGCGGCACCGCGGTGCACGCCGAGCGCCGCGTGCATGAAATGACCGAAGCGCTGGCGCTGTTGAAAGCGCTGGGCTCCTCGACGCGCATGACGCGCGCCACGCGCGCGAACCTGGTCGAAATGGGGAAAATGGGGCTGCGCGAAAAGTTCAACGCGCGCGAGCCCGACACGGTCGCAGCGGTGATCGAGGCCATCGTGGAGATCAAACGCCGGTGAGGTTACGTCCGGCAAACGTGGCCCGGATGCAGTGTAATGAAAGCCGGGGATCCTGGTTATCCGCGATCCGCAAACGTCCCCGGAATGCGCTGCGCTCCTTCCGGGCTACGCATTGCTGCGTGAACCGGTGAGGTTACGTCCAGTTCGCGCGCGCGCGCAGGGCCGCAACGGTTGCGGCGGCTTCCATCAGGACCTCGGTGTGGTCGAGCGCGGTGAACAGGCCGCCCCGGCGCAGGATGCGCCCGTCCGCGATCACCGTGTCCACGTTGCGCGGCTGCCCGAATCCGACGAGCGTCTCATAAGCGCCACCCGCGGGAGCGATGTTGATGTCGCCCGTGCGCACCAGAATGATGTCGGCGCGCTTGCCGGGCGTCAGCGAGCCGGTGCGGTCGGCGATGCCGAGATCCACCGCGCCGTCAAGCGTGGCGAGTTGAACGAGCCGCTGCGCCGTCAACGGCACGCGCTGGCCGACGCGATGCTGATGCAGCGCGTAGAGCATGCGCATGCCGGCGAAATAGTCGAAACTGTAGCTGCTGGCATTGTCGGTCGACAGGCTGACCTTGACCCCGGCCTCCAGCAGTTCCGCCAGTTGGATGATGCCGGCGCTCGCCGGCCGTCGCGCCTCGCCGACGGGTGAGGTGCTGTAACTGACGCCGCGTTCCTTGAGTATCCGGCGCTCCTCCGGGGTGGTCAGCAGCGGATGCACGAGTTGCACGTCCGGCCCGAGCAGGCCCGCATCGTCCAGGTACTTGATCGGGCTCGGACCCGACGTGTGCAGCGTAATCGGCAGGCCGAGCGCGCGCGCGCCGCCCCATTCCGCTTTCATGATGTCGAGCGGAACGTTGCCGCGCAGGGGATTCGGGTCGGCGCCGGCGTTGCGCGAGTTGATGCCCAGCGTGAGCGTGCCGTCGTTGGGCATCCAGTCGCGCTTGATTTTGGCCAGTCCCGCGAGGTCCATCGGCTGGTCGTTGGGCATGCCCTGCGCCGGGCCGTAGGCGAAGCGGCCGCGCAGCCCCATGTCCCGCATGCCGCGCAGCTCGGCGTCGGCGTGCTCGGCCGAGCGGACATTGTGCGCCCAGTTGTGCACCGTGGTGGCGCCGGCGGCGAGCGCCTCGGCGAGTCCGAGACGGACATTGCGATAACTGTCTTCGGGCGTGTAATGGGGGCCGAGGCGGTTGGTGACGGGGAAGTAGCCGAACTTGGGATCGTCCATGCGGATGACGGCCCTGAGGGCACTCGTCCACAGGTGCACGTGCGTGTCGATGAAGCCGGGCATGCAGATCATGCCGCGCGCATCGATGGAGAGGGTCGCCGGTGCTGCGATCGCGGCCGCCACGGCAACGATCGCGCCGTCGCGCACATGCACGTCGCCGCGCGCGAAGTCGCCGACCGCGCCATCCATGCTCAGTATGGCGGCGCCGCGGATGACGAATTCGCCGCGCGCAGGCAATGCCTTCGCGGGTAGTCCCGCAGCCGATTGCGCGAACAGTCGGCCGGGGGCCAGACCGGTCGCCGCGAGCGCGATTGCCGTCTTGAGTACTGTACGCCTGTCGATCTTCCGTTCGCGCATGCTGCTCCTTCCTGATTTGTCCCGCACGGAAGTATCCATAGGCCGCGGAGCGCAGTCAACATTGGCGCGTACGAAAATCCGGCCATGCCGGCAAGCATATTGTTGGCGGAACGTACCGGGTTCCCGCGCGTGTAATTATCCGTCCCCGGATTTCATTTCATTCATCCGGGTTACGCGTGCTCTATCGAAGTTCACCCAAGCTTCCCTCACCTTCCGTCCTCTCCCGAAGGGCGAGGAGACCCCTTCTCCCTCCGGGAGAAGGGACTGGGATGAGGGAAATGAATTCGTCCACCATTTTTGAGATAGGTTCTAGAAGGGAACGTATGCCTTGATCCAGAACTTGTTGCCTTCGGGTTTGTTTCTTGCTTGGGTCTCGGATTGAATGGCTGCGACAAAACTCAGTTTGTTGTATTGATATCGGGCGACCGGCCCCCACGCAAAAACCTGCCCCCGGTTGCCGTCCGTGCCGACCTTGACGCCCGCAAGTTTGTCGTCCGTCACCTGCTTGTAGTAATAGCCGCCAAGACCAACGCTCAGGTTGCCGAAACTCTGCGCGAACGTGTAGTCGAGATGAAATTCCTGCCCCGACCGGTAATTGGTTGCGGTATTTTTGGTGTTGATGTCGTAGTGCAATTTGCCCGATATTTCAAATCCATGGTCGGTTAAATAAGTGCCGGCAAACATGGGCTCGAAAGTCCAATAGTTGCGGCTCAGATTGACCAGGTCCGTTTTGTTGTAATTGCCCACCGGAACGAAGGTCTCGAGCGCAGCCACCGCGTGAAAGTTTTTCGTATGCCACGCAATGGCAAATGGATCCAATATGAGATCGCCCAGCCCCGACTTGGATTGGCTCAGGCCAGGCACGCTCACGTCGACCTTCAAAACGGGAACAGTGGCGTGCATGACCCAGTTGCCCCCCAGGAGCTGGACATTGGACACATGCAGAATGCGGAAGGCATTCGCGGCGACATCGAGCTTGAAGCCGGGAATCGCGCTGTTGCCGTCCTTGTCCCTGAACTTGCTGGACGTGTAGTAAGCGGCGTAATCGATGAAGTACGTCCCGGGCGGCGGGAGCGCGCCCGCGAAGAAATTCTCGGCGCCATTGGAGTAGGCGCCGCCGCCGCCCTCGGTTGCGAAAGCAGTTGCGCTGGTGAGTAATGGAATTGCCATGCCCGCAAGCAGGCTGCGTCTTGCACGTTCCCAAACGGTGCGCATTTTCCCCTCCCGTTATCGATCTGCCGCAACCGGGTGAGCCGAATCCCCGGAATTCAGCGTTGGTCCGAAGCGCAAGCTTCCTCGTCAAGCAGACAGTTGTAAAGCGGAGTTTTTCGCGCCGGGCGGGACCTGGCATCAACCGGTTTGCCGCTTCGGCAAAAACGAACCCCGTGCTATTGTTGCCGGCATCGCCCGAATCCGGTCACCGGTTTGTTGAAATTCGGCCCGTCACCCGGGCGCAGGCCGGGGCCATCGCTGCGCCGGCGAAATTCAACGGACGGGTGGAAGGGTGCCGATTCATGCAGAGGAGAGATAACGTGGAGTTTGGACAGACCCTGGCGCAATACGTGAAGAGCGTAACGCTGGACAACATCCCGCAGCGGGACATCGACGTTGCCAAGCTCGGCATACTCGATCAGATCGGCGTTGCGCTCGCCGGCGTGGGCGAGGCCCCGGGCGTCAAGGTGCAGGACGTGATCAACCGGTGCACCGCCAATGAGGCCACCGTGCTGGGCACGCCCCGCAAAACATCGACGTGGCTCGCGGCGCTGGCGAATGGAACGCTGGGCCACACGCTGGACTTCGACGACTGCTCGAGCTACGGGCATCCGAGCGTGGTGCTCGTTCCGGCCATGCTCGCCAGCGGCGAGACGCAGGACCGCAGCGGGCGCGAGCTGCTCGAGGCCTACATTGCCGGCTTCGAAGTCGGCGAAGCGCTCTCGCGCATAGTCCCGCGGCGCGCCGACCAGTTTCACGGTCTGCACAGCACCGCGCTGTTCGGGCCGCTCACTTCCGCCACCGTATCCGGCAAGTTGCTGGGGTTGAACGCTTCGCAGCAGCGCCATGCGTGGGGGATTGCCGCCTCGCACGCGGGCGGCATCACCGGCAACTTCGGTACCCACACCAAGCCGCTGCATGGCGGCATCGCGTCGCAAGCCGGCGTCTTCGCGGCGGAACTGGCTGCCAGCGGGTTCGAGGCCAATCCCGACGCGCTCGATGCGCCGCTCGGCTACATCGACAGCGTCGTCGCGGCAGGCCGCATGGAAGGCGTCGACATCGGCAAGGCCACCGCGGAACTCGGGCAATGGCATATCGCCGATACGTGGCGATTCAAGAAATACCCGTGCGGCTACATCGCACAGGGTGCTATCGACGCCGCGCTCGCGTTTCGCGAACGGACCGGATTGCGGCTCGCGGATCTCGCGTCAGTGGAGATACGCGTGCCGCATCTTCAGCCGTACTTCCGGGTGCGGCCCGCCGGGGAATTCTCGGGCAAGTTCGGCTACGAGTACCCCGTCGCCTGCGCGATCCAGGATGGACAGGTGGTGAAGAAAACGTTTTCGGACGAAGCGTTCAGGCGGCCCGCGGTCAAAGCGCATCTTGGCAAATTCAAAACGCTCGAGGATCCAGCGTCCGCGAAGCACGGTCCGCTGGGTGCGCTGATCATCGAGGCCAACGGAAAAACCATCGTGCAGCCCATCGAGATACCCACCGGCCACCACACGCGGCCGGTTCCGCCCGCGCAGGTCGTCGAGAAGTACCTACGCAATGCCGGGGAAGTGGTCGGGACGAAAGTGGCCGCGGAGACCGCGCGGATGCTGCAGGAGATCGAAACGCTGCCCGGCATCCGGCCTCTGCTGGACAAGCTGGCGAAGCGGGCTTGACGTTTTTGGAGTGACGCGCAGCGTCG
>JAYWDM010000117.1:0-2502 GCA_043779885.1 Betaproteobacteria bacterium
GGCGGCGCGACCGATATCATCGCGCGCCATGTGACGCTCAAACTGAGCGAGGCCACGGGCCAGCAGTTCATCGTCGATAACCGCGCCGGCGCTTCGGGCAACATCGCGCTCGAACTTGCGGCGCGCGCGGCCCCGGACGGCTACACGCTGCTCGTCGGCAACGTGTCGACCAATGCGATCAACGAAACCACTTTTACGCAATCCCTGCGCGTGGTCCCCTCGCGCGACTTCGCGGGGGTGACCAACCTGATCGAGATCCCGCATATCGTCGCGGCCACGCCCAGCCTGCCGGCGAACGACATCAAACAGTTTATCGAACTCGCCAAACGCCCCGATTCCCGAATCAACTATGGTTCGGCGGGTATCGGTACTTACCCGCACCTGGACATGGTCGTATTTGCAAAAGCAGCGGGGATCGACGTCACGCACGTGCCCTTCAAAGGCGGTGCCGGGCAGATGGTGCCCGGCCTCATCAGCGGCGAGGTGCAGGTCATGTTCGTCAACCTTGCATCAAGTCTGCCGCAAGTCCGCGCCGGCCGCATGAAAGCGCTCGCCACCACTGCGGCTCAACGCCTGCCCGAACTGCCCGGCGTGGCCACCATGGCTGAGCAAGGCTATCCGGGCATCGGCACGAATGCCTGGAACGGCATGTTCGCTCCCGCCGCGGTTCCCAAGGCCGTGCTGGATAGGATTTACGCGCTCGTCGCCGGCATATTGCAACGGCCGGAAATGCAGGAGATGCTGGCGAAACAGTTGATGACCGTCACCCTCAGCAAATCACCCGCCGCCTATACTGAATTCGTGAAAGAGGAGACGCGCAAGTGGGCCCGGGTGGTGAAGGAAAATAATATCAGGATCGAGTAGACCGCGATCGCAGCGCACGACGGAAAATCCGCGCATGCGCCATGTTATAATTTGGCCGCATTTGCGCAATCCGAATGCTGATCGCCATGACCCGGTTCGCCCGCGCAGCGTCAATCGGTGCCGCGAGGACCAAGACCCGGACCAATGTTGTAGATGAGTGAAATCTTCACGCGATTTTGACTTGTATCAAGTACTGACTAACATCCAGACTGGAGAGCAATATGGCAAACGTCGGCATGGTGGGACTCGATTGGCAGGAGCGCGTCAACTGGGACAGGCTGCGCAAGTACCGGCTCGAGCGCGCGCGCGAGCGCATGAAAGCGCACGGACTCGGCGCGATGCTGCTGATGTACGACGAGAACGTCCGCTACGTCACCAGCACGCTGACTCCCGGCTGGAACCGCCTGAAGCCCGGCCTGCGCTATGCCCTGTTGTGCGGCGACGACGCGCCGGTACTGTTCGAGCAGGGCGACATCGGCCTGCATATCCAGAAGCATTCGCCGTGGATACCCAAGGAAAACATCCGCTACTCTTACGCGTGGATCAAGGGTGCCGCCGGCCCTGCTTCGACCCAGCAGGTCACGAAGTTCACCAACGCGATCAAGCAGGAAATGAAAAAACGCGGCGTCGAAGGCATGAAACTCGGCGTCGACTTCATTGACATCAACATGATCCAGATCTTCAAGGACTCGAAGATCGACTGGGTCGACGGCATGACGCCGATGATGGAAGCGCGCGCGGTCAAAAACCAGGACGAGCACGAGTGCATGCGCCAGGTCGGCGCCATCGGTGACGCCGCGCACTGGGAATTCATGAAATTCCTCAAGCCCGGCCTCACCGAGAACCAGCTTACCGCGCATATCATGGAGTTTCTCTACAACGTGCCGGGCATGGAGGACGTCGAGGACGTGATCGTGTCCTCCGGTCTGAATACGTGGCCGAACTGGCGCAACTTTTCCGACCGCATCATCAAGCCGGGCGACATGGTGTTCATGGATCTCGCCGCGCTCACGTGGAACGGCTACAAGTCGTGCTACTACCGCACTTACATGGTGGGCCGCGAACCGAACCAGGAACAGAAGGACTATTACGCAACCGCGCTCAAATGGCTGTACGACTCGATCAAAGCGGTCAAGGTCGGCACCACCACCCGCGAGATCGCGTCCCAATGGCCGTCCGCCAAGGACACCTGGGGCTACGAGGAGGAGGATCAGGCCGCCGCCAATCTGTGGGGCCACGGCCTGGGCCTCGCGCAATACGATCAGCCGGTCATTTCACGCATCTGGTCGCTCGATCACCCGATCGAGATCAAGGAAGGCATGGTCTTTGCGCTCGAAACCCAGCACGGCAAGCCGCACCAATGGGGGGTGCGCATCGAAGAGATGCTGATCGTGCATAAAGACAGCGTCGAAATCGTGTCCAACTTCCCGGTCGAGCAGATCACTGTGGTCGACCCGATGGTCGGCTACTCCGATTACGGCAAGTTGCCCGGCAGGTAAGCCTCGCCTATGCAAACGGGTATGCGCACCGCGGTGCTCGAAGCACCGCGGCGTTTTGGCATGGCCGACCGGCCTAAACCGGTCGCAGGCAGCGGCGAAGTGGTGGTGAAAATCGCCGCTACCGCGGTGTGCCATACCG
>JAYWDM010000118.1:0-7337 GCA_043779885.1 Betaproteobacteria bacterium
TCCACCATGTGGTAATAGAGCGGCGTGCCGAACGCCGGACTGAAGCACCACAGCGCCAGAAACGCCGCGGCTATGCGCAGCGTGGGCGACCTGAGCGCATGCAGCAGGCTTCTGGAAGTTGCCCGGACTTGATCCAGGCTGATGGTGCACCGCTCCTCGCGAATCACCATATAGCTCACGATAATCACCGCGATCGGCGCCAGCATCGTGATGGTTGCCGCGACATGCAATGCGGTGGCCGGCTCGAACATCGACGCCAGGTAACCGCCGGTGAGCGCGGTGAGGATGGCGGCAATCTTGAACCAGAACCACTGCACGCCCTGAAAACGCGCGATCATGCCGGTGCGTTCGCCGTTTTCTACCATGAGCGCGTCGATGATCACGTCGGAGGACGCGATACCGAAAGCGGTCAGCGTGAGCGCGGCGATGATGGTGCCGACCTCGGTCAGTCCTGACAGCCACAGGAAGCCCAGCGTGGCGAGCACATTGACCAGTATCAGCCAGCTCTTGCGGCGATAACCGAACAACGGGAGGTAATCGCTGACGAGACCATACACCGGCTTGATCACCCACGGCAGGGTCAGGATCGCCAGGTATTCGGAAACCTGGGCGGGATTGAGCCCGAGGCCGGACTTCAGGTAGTAGTTGAGCGGCTGATAGATGAGCCCGCCCGCCTGCCCAAGTCCCTGCGCGAAATAGGCGAGACCAAACAGCACGACGAGGCGTCGGACGTAAGTGGCATCCGCCGACATGTCTATGGAGGCGTGCATGCGCGGATGATAGCCGAACCGCGATGCGCCCACCACCCCGGATGGCGGTCAGCGCGCGCTGAAGTTGAAGGTCAAGCGCCCGCTACTCCACGCTTCAAAACGACGGGCCACCGCGCCCGGCGCTACCTGCCGCAATCGGCGGGAACTATTGTCTGCCGCCCGCTGGACAATCCAACCGCGACCTCGCGCGGCGAAATCGGCTTGATCGCGCCGGTGACCTGCGCCGCAAGCGCACAGCGGGCGGTTTCGACGAGGCGTCCGTTCTCCAGCGCAATGATGCGCAGATTGTTGCGCGTCGCATCGGGCACCAGCAGGCGCATGCGGCCGGCGACCGACAGCGGGATCGACAGCGCCAGTTCCGTCGAGCCGTAGACGTGATTCGAGAACCCGCCGAGCGCGGCAATCTCGACCAGCGCCCCGCCTTGCCGCCGGTAGACTTTGAGCGTGCCGCCGATATGCGGCGTAATGACCGCGGCGATCTCCGCGCGCCCGTCGCCGTCGAGGTCGGCGACACCCACCGGATTCAGCCAGCGCATCGGCGTGCCGATAGGCGCGGATTGCGCGCTGATCGCCAGACCGTCGGCGTCCAAACGAATCATCACGAGCCGCGCACCGCTGTCGCGCCGGCTGACGACGACCAGCAGTTCCTGCGGCTCATCCGCCGCCAGCCTGACGAGCCGCGGCACGAGATCCTCGAACACCTCGTCCGCCGGCAGCTCCATCACGAATTCGCGCCCGCTGTCGGTGCTTGCCATCAGGCGCGCGTATTCGTGCGGGCGGCCGAGCGCGAAATGTCCGTAGCGATCAACCGGGGCGGCATAGCGCGCAGCGCTAATCGATTCGGCGCCGGATGGCGCCGCCGCCAGCGCGAACAGGGCAACGAACGCGAGCTGCGCGCGGCGCAAGTCCATCACGTTGTGCGCCACGCCACGACGGACAGCATGGAATTGCGCAGGAAGTGGACTGCCGCGCGCGCGGCAGCAGGATGCGACCACTGCGAGAATGTATGCATGGCAGGCGTAGAATCGCACATCCACCACACGCCCACAACCGTCCATCCGCGGACGATGGCGCACCAGACGGCGGCATCGCGCGCCAGGAATTTTTTGCCCGGACGCGCGATCAGGCCGCCTGAAAATGCTACGATGCCAGCCCCGCGCCCGCGAACATTGATCCGCCAACGCAGCGCAGCGCGCTCAGGCGATACTACCGTTCGCAGGCGAGCGGCCCGCGGCGCCGTACCGCAAGGCAAGGCGCCATTCACCCGTAACCAATTACCGAGGACATATCATGATCTACGAAGTGCGCACCTACGACATCAAACCTGGCTCGCTGGCTGAAGTGGAAAAACGCTTCGGCGAAGCCTACGAGCACCGCAAGAAACATTCGCCGCTCGCCGCGTTCTGGCATACCGAGATCGGCCCGCTGAACCAGATCATCCACGTGTGGCCGTACGCGGACCTGGCGGAGCGCGCGCGCATACGCGCCGCGGCAATCGCCGACAAGACGTGGCCGCCGAAGACGGGCGAATTCCTGACCGCGCAGCGCACCGACATCATGATCCCCGCGCCCTTTTCGCCCGAGTTGAAGCCCGGCAATGTGGGGCCGTACTTTGAAATGCGCACCTACACCTACGCCCCGGGCGCCCTGCCCAACGTGATGGAGAACTGGGAACGGGCGCTGCCCGAGCGCGTCAAGTTAAGCCCGCTTTGCCTCGTCGCCTACTCGGAACTGGGCGGACTCAACAAGTGGCTGCACATCTGGGCCTACCCGACGCTCGATAAACGCAACAACGTGCGCGACCAGGCCAAGGACGCCGGTATCTGGCCACCCTCGGTAGTGGCGGCGAAATCCGGCGGCAAAAGCATTCCGTATGTCGCCCAGGAAAACAAGATTGTCATGCCGGCGAAATTCTCGCCCGTGCAGTAGCACTGTCGCGTTACGATATAGCCGCTGAACTCCTTCCGCCGCGAGGCGGAAAGGTCGGGACGGGGGTGAAAACTGCGCGTTGCAGCGCAATTCTCACCCCGCCTTCCCGAAATGACCCACGCCGCATCAATAGGGCCGGTCGCCCCTGACGAGGATGCGGTAGAGCATGCTGTGCTGGCTGTGATCGAAGTCGAAGCCCGCCTTGTGCATGGCCGAGCGGTTGTCGACGATCAGCATATCGCCGAGCTTGTATTGGTGCACGTAAACGAACTCCGGGCGGATGGCAACGTCCAGGATTTCGTCGAGAAAATTCTGCGTTTCCTCCGGCCCCATGCCAAGGATGTTCTCCGTCTTGGACTTGTGAAACCAGATCGCTTTGGTGCCGCGTTCCGGGTGGGTGCGCACCAGCGGCTGGATGGTCGGGGGGACCTTGGCCTCCTGTTGCTCGCGCAGTATGTCGGGATTCGCGATCCTGAACCGCGCGCTGCTGATGAGGCTGCACGCCGTCTGCATGCCGGTGATGCGCTGCTTCCAGTCATCCGGCAGCGCCGCGTAGGCTGCGCGCATGTTGCAGAGCGACGTGGCCCGGCCTTTGTCAGGCAGCGCCACCGGGTAGAGCATCGTGAACTTGGGCGGGCGCTCCTGGTTGGTATGGTCCGTATGCCAGGTGGCGTTTTTCGCCACTTTCGCCGGGTTGCCCTGGCTGTCCTTGTGGCGGTTCGACAGCACGCTCACGAGCGGCAGGCCGTCGACGAGGTAGCGCCGGTTCTGGTCCTCCATGAGTTCGCCGAAGATCTCTGCCGCCGCCTGGTATTGCGCCGCCGAGAATTCCTGGCCGCGAATAACCAGCGCCACGTGATCGATCACGGCGTCGTTGAGCAGCTTACGGGTCTGCGCGTCGACAGGCTCGCGCAGGTCGATGCCCGTGACCTCGGCCCCGATATGTTCCTTGATCGGCGTAATCTTCATCGTCTCGCGTTGCGCTGTCACGTTCATGGGGCTACCTCCGGATCCGGCAAATCACTGCTAAACGCAGGGTGCGCACCATGCGCATCCTGCGGCTGCACGCACAGTCGCGTATCATAAACCCAATTATTACGACGAGGAGAATACCGTGTTCGAAGGCTTCAGGACATTCGACATCCAGACCAGCGATCCGCAGGTCAAAATTCACGGCGTCGTCGGCGGCAAGGGCCCGCCGCTCCTGCTGCTGCACGGCAATCCGCTGACGCACGTGCACTGGCATATCGTGGCACCCCGGCTGGCGCAGGATTTTACGGTGGTGGCGACCGATCTGCGCGGCTACGGCGACAGCGGCAAGCCGCGCGGACTGCCGGACCACAGCAACTACACGTTTCGCCGCATGGGGCAGGACCAGCTCGACGTGATGACACATCTGGGCTTTGATAAATTTTTTGTCGGCGGACACGACCGCGGCGGGCGCGTCGGCTACCGCATGGCGCTCGATCACCCGCAGCGCGTGGTCAAGCTCGCGAGCTTCGACGTCATTCCGACGCATTACGTGCTCACTCATATCACGCGCGAGTGGGCGCTCAACTCCTATCACTGGTTCTTCATGGCGCAGCCGTACGACATCCCCGAGCAGTTCTTCGCGGGCAAGGAGCGTTACTACATCGACAAGAAGCTCACCAAAATGGGCATCGGCAAGGGCGGCTTTACGCCGGCAACGCTCGCCGAGTACGCGCGCTGCTGCACGGCGGAGAACCTGCACGCGGTGTGCGAGGACTACCGCGCCGCGGCAACGCTCGACTTCGAGATGGACCGCGCGGACCTCGAGGCGGGACGCCGGATACCGTGTCCGACGCTCGTGACCTGGGGCCAGCTAAGCCACACCGAGAAAATGTTCGACGCGCGAGTCGCATGGCCGCTGTACGCCGCGAATATCTTCAAGTTCTGCCCGCTGCCGTGCGGGCACTATCCGGCTGAGCAGGTGCCGGATGACACTTACCGGGAGCTCGCCGCCTTTCTCAAAGCGTGACGCGCGGCTTATTGAGATTTCGCCAGCGCGCGACGCACAGGAAAATCGCGATTGCCGCCTGTGCGCCCGCGATGAGGCTGCCGCTCCCGGGCCCGGTCGACAGGGGCAGGATGATCGCAGCCACGGCGTCCAAGCCGGCAATGCGCAAAAGCCCGGGCAGCAGCCAATACAGCAGCACCATGTAAAGCAGCGCGGTCCCTGCCACGCGCCGCGCCTGTTTCGCGAAAGCGAAGAACGACAGAATGGCGGCGTCGCGCACGAGCAGGAATACGAATGCCAGGGGCGTCAGCGCCAGCTTGTCCAGGAGGTCGAAGTCGTCCCGGTCATGCGCCGGGGAAACCATGATGCCGAATGCGAATATGCAAGCCAGCGCCACCGTGCCCGGCCAGCACGGCATTTCCTCGAACACGCGCAGCCATTGCCCTCTGCCCGCGCGCAGCCACATGCGCCGCAATGTCAGGGCGTCATACTGCTCCGAAAACAGCATCACGTAAGTCATGGCGACCGACACCGCGAGGCCGGAGACGCACAGATGGTCATACGGGCTGACACCGGTGCCGGGACTCCCGCCAAGGAACCCGGCCACGTAAACGCTCAGGAACAGCGTAAATGCGCACCACGCAAGCGGCGTGGTGCGCACCTGCAACTCCATTGACATCATGCGATAGGCGCCGAACACCGCCCACGCCGCGAAAATCAGGATTGATGCGAGCAGGAATTCGACCGCGCCGAAGCGCACGCCCAACCAGAACAGCGTACCGTTGCGGATTGCGACGCCGCCGAGAGCAGGTCCGACCGCGAAGAAGATAATGACGGGCAGCAAGGTCGCCCAGCGGCTGCCGGTGGCCCAGCCCTTCTGCGCCGATTGCAAAGTAACGGCCATGGCGAAAGCGTGCAGCAATACCCCGGCCGCTACCAGTGCCAGCGCCACGGTCGGCGCGCCGATGCCCGGCAGATCGCGCGCCGCGAACAGATAAACCGCGAGGCACAGCGCGCCGCCGTACCAGGCGAAGACGGTCGCGCCGAACAGCTTGCCCCACGTCATATCCCACGGGCCGAGGGCGGACATGCGCTGCAGATCCCAGGTCTTGCCGCGCACTTCATCGCTGATGGCGTCGGCCGCCAGCCGCGTGCCCCAGAACAGCGTCAGCACGAAATATACCGTCAGCGCCGCCCAGCTCACGCGTTGATGCCACGGCAAATCATTGATCGAAGCGACCACGAGAAACCCCATGCCCAGCACTCCCGGCATGGCGATCAGCCTGTGCATGGATACTTCCAGCCACAGATTGCGGCGCAGCTCGGGATTCATGCCGGAACGTCCTTCGCCGCCTGCACCGTGCGCAAATACGACGCCGCCAGATCGTGCCGCTCCGGCGCAAAGCTCGCCACCGGCAGGCCTGCATCCATCAGCTTGCGCAGCGCAGCGCTCGCGGCACCCGCATCCCTGCTGATCGCGACGAGCGCGTCACTCACGCCGCATTCCAGAACATCCAGCCCGTCGATGCCGCCCAGGCGCGCGGCGAGACCCGCCGGCTGCTGGTCGAAAACGACGCGGATGCGCGCGGCGGGCGCGGCGGCCGCGGACATGGCTTTGTTCTCGATGATGCGCCCCTGTTGCATCACCAGCATGTGGGAACAATATTCATCAAGCTCGGCCAGAATATGCGACGACACGATAAGCGTCATGCCTTCGCGTTGCAGCGTGAGAAACAACTGCGCGAGATGGTGGCGCGCCTCCGGATCGAGACCCGACGCCGGCTCGTCGAGTATCAATACTTCCGGTTGATGCACGAGCGCCTGGCCGATGGCGACGCGCTGGCGCTGGCCGCGCGACAATGCGGCGGTTTTAACGTCAAGACGATCCGTGAGCCCGAGACGTTCGGCGGTAAGCTTCACCCGCGCGTCGATGGCGGGTGCGGCGATGCGCTGCCCGGCCGCGGCGTAATGCAGATTCCGGCGCACGCTCAGTGTTTCATAGAGCCCGAAAAAATCGGAGAGATAGCCCATCTTGCGGTGGGATTCGCGCGGCGCTTCCAGCACATCGATGCCGGCCACGGTGATCGATCCGAGCATGGGGCGCTCGAGCCCCGCGATGCAGCGCAGCAACGTGGTCTTGCCGGCGCCATTGGGCCCGACCAGCGCGGTGACGCTGCCGCGCGCGAGGCTGAGCGTAACATCGTCGAGCGCGCGCACGCCCGGATACTCGAATAAAACGCCGCTTACCTCGACGGCCACGTGTCCCTGGGCAGGCTGCATGCACGAACTCCGGCAATCAGCGCGGACGGTGACACTGAATAAGACTCACGCCAGCGTGCGCTGTGCGTCCAGCAGCGCCAGCTTCACCTGCGCCGGGACCATGGGCGTGCGGCGGATGCGCGCGCCGGTCAGCTGGAATACCGCGTTGGCGATCGCCGGCGCTACCAGCGGCGTGGCCATCTGCCCGGCCCCCGTTGGATGGTTGTCGGTCGCCATCAGTTTGATGTGCAGCGGCGGAATGTCGCGCATGCGCGGGACTGCGTAGTCGTAAAAATTCGATTGCTGGACGACGCCGTCCGCGTACGTGATGCGCTCGGTCAGCGCGAGGCCCAGCCCGTACACGATCGAGCTCTCGGTCTGCGCGATCACGTTGTCGGGCT
>JAYWDM010000119.1:0-7272 GCA_043779885.1 Betaproteobacteria bacterium
GTGCCGGTGGCAATGCCGAATGCCCATTGCTTGATGCGCACCGGATCGGCGCCCATCAGCGCCAGTGCGGTCTGGTCCTGCGCCACGGCCTTGATCGCGCGGCCGGTAAACGTGCGGGAAAAATAGAGCATGAGTCCGATGGTCAACACCAGTGCCACGCCGAACGCGACCAGCATCCGCGTGGGCAAGCGCAAGTCACCCAGAGCAACGCTCTTGCCAATGTAGGCGGCCTCGACCATGCGCTGGTCCACGCCGAAGCTCAGGATCAGCGCCACCTCGACGATGAACGCGATGCCGAAAAAGAA
The DNA here is from genome assembly GCA_043779885.1 of Betaproteobacteria bacterium. GTDB lineage: Bacteria > Pseudomonadota > Gammaproteobacteria > Burkholderiales > SG8-41 > PALSA-1004. Next base: position 306 of record JAYWDM010000119.1, read on the forward strand.
CGCGAGCCCGCGTAGCCCTGCATCGCTGCCGCGGCTTTCGAAGGTAGCATGGTAGAAGCGGTAAACGGCCAGCCCGGCGAGAAAAAAGACCGGCGTAAGCAGAACCCCCGCAAGCAAGGGATCCACGCCGAAGCCGCCGAGGTAATACGCGCCGTATGCGCCGAGCACCAGAAAAGCGGGGTGGGCGATCTGCGGCACATCCAGAAGCCCGAAGGCAACCGAAAGGCCGACGCTCACCGCGGCGTAAAAGCAGCCGAGCAACACGCCCGCGATGATGGCCTCGCCCAGAAGCTCGAAGGACATCGTTTTTTCCTGTTCTAGGATGACATTGCGTAGCGGACGACGACGGCGCCTAGCGGCGCGCCTGATTGAAGACTTGTACTTCTCCGGTTTTGAAAGCGTCCGGGGCGATGACCACCTGTTTGCCGGCGCTGCGGAACTGATCGAGGTTCTTGTCCGTGATGCCCCGGAATTGCACATACACGATGCGCGAATTTGCCCATTCACCGGTCGGGCCGTAGCGAATGGTGCCGACGATCGTATTGATCTCGTGTTCCCTGATGTACTTGGCCAGGATCCTGTGATCCAGGCTCCCGGTCGCGGTCACCGCCTGCGCCAGGATCTGCCCGATCGCGTAATCGAACGGAGGCACGTAGAACCCGAGCGGATCCACGTTCGCCTGCTTGGCCCTGGCCTGATAGCGGATCAGAAAATCCCGGATCCCCGGGAAGTCCATCGTCTTCTCCGGTGCCCAGGTGTGGTAGTTCACCACGCCGTTCAGCATGGAACCCAGAGATTCCATGATGGAGGCGTATTGCAGTCCGACCATGCCGCCGCCGAAAACCTTGACGCCGTCCCCAATGCCGATTTCGTTCACCGAACGGATGATTGCGGTGGAATCCGACGGATACGAAGCGACGAATACCACGTCGGGGTTCTTTGCGCGAATGGCACGGATCATGGAAGAGAATTCCACGGTGTTCGGCGGATAGTTCTGGTCGTACACCGGCTGCAGGCCGTAGTCAGTTAGCCCGGCGCGGATGCCGCCGGCAACGTTTTGCGCAAACTCGGCGTCGGCCGCGAGAATGGCGATGGTCTTCGCGCCGAGCTTGCGGCACAGCCCAAGATAAGGGACGGCCCAGTCCTTGACGGGGCCCCAGGGCGAGATGTTGAAGTATTTGTCGTGCCGGATCTGCGCATTAACGTCGACCGCAAAGTTGCCGATCAGCAGCCGGTCGCGCTGCTTGACCAGCGGCATGATCGGAGCGGTCGGATTGGTTCCGTAGGGACCGACGAGCAGATCGACCTTATCCACGTCCAGGAGCTTGGTGTAGATACCCGGCGTCATCGACGGATTGCCTTGGTCGTCGTAGACGACCAGCTCCACCGGGCGTCCAAGCAATCCGCCGCGTGCATTGACGTCGTCGCGCCAGATTTCCAGCGCGACCAATCCGGATTTTCCCCCGCTACTCAACGGGCCGGTTTGTGCAATGGACAGGCCGATCTTGATCGGGTGCTGCGCATGGGCGCTTCCCGGGAAAAAGCTGCCGAGCGTGAGCCCTGCCGTGACGCCTAAGGCCCCGAGTCTTGATATCCACTTGCGCCTGGAAATAGCGTGCATGACCACTCCTCCCTCTTCCCTCTTCTGATGGGTGTGGCGGTGGGTCTTACGCCGGTGATTACCGTCACGCGAGCGCCCCGTCCGGCGCTTACGTTCAACGAGAATAGCAGTCGCTTCCGGAATCCTCAATGCATCATGAGCCCACGCGTGAATGGAGGTGATGCCAAGGGCTTGACGCTGTACCTCCCAAAAGCTTACAAAGGCAGACGCAGAGCGAATTTCAAGCAAGGAGGACAGGATCATGGGCGACTGGCGAGATCTTCGCGTATGGACGCGGGACGAGATGATGAAGCGCGTCGCACGCTTCAAAGACCTGAAAGGCTCAGACGGCGGGCTGCCGGACAGCGACGTGCCCGAATGCCGGCGGACGCTTTATGCCGTGATCGGCTTTCAGCCGCCGCAAACTGACAGCGACGCCGTCACCTCGCCGGTGGGCGCGGACGCCTCGAGCATGCCGGCGATCGCCGTCTCCGAGGGCTTCAACCTCGGCTATGCCAGAGCGAAGCCGGGCAAGGGGCCGTTAATGCACAACCACGACACCAACGAGACCGTCATTCCCATGACGGGCCGCTGGCGCTGCGAATGGAACGAGGGTCCGGCGATTGAATACGTCGACCTCGAACCGCTCGACGTGATCTCGTTTCCAGTCAGCGTCGCGCGGCGTTTCATGAACGTGACCTACGACGAGCCCGACCAGGAGCATATCCTGATGTTCGTCATCGGCGGCAACGAGCCGCAGGCCGAATTTACGCCCGATGCGATGAGGCGCTGCGAGGAGTGGCAGAAACAGGTCGGCGCATAAAGGTGATCCAAGGCTCGGCGCTGTTCTGTAGATCAGGCGGGCTCTCTACTTTTCCACCTCCGCCTTCCCCAGCCAGAATTGCATCTTCATTTCGCGATATATCGTGGTGGCGATCGTGAGGTGCTCTTGTGCTTGCTCGCGCTTGCTCGTCTGTCGGTAGAGCTTGGTCAAGCCGAAGTGACAGTGGGCAACAAGCGGGCGCATGCCCAGCTCGGTCGCGAGTGCGAGCGCCCGCCGGTATGCGTCCTCGGCCGACTCGGCTCCGCCCTGAACGCCCTCAGCAAGCGAATGGGCGTGGACGTCGCCGAGCAGTTTCAAACCCCAGGCTTCCCAGCCCCGCTGCTGGTGGGCGCGCGCCAGCGCCACCGCCTGCTCCGCCTGTTCCCGCGCCTCGGCGATCCGTCCGACGACGAGATAGGCCTCGGCCAGGAACGTGATGACCCACGAACGGAAGCCCAGCATCCGCATCGCCGTGACCGCTGCGACCGCCTCCTCCTGCAACGGCACCGCGTCGGCCGCGCGCCCCGACCCGAGATGGGCGGAACCCAGAAACGCCGCGACGATCGGCAGCGCGACGCGAATCTCCATCCCCCGACAGAGCGCGAGGCCCGGCTCCAGCACCCGGGTTGCTTGCGCGAAGTCCCCGTGGCGCAGATGGGCGTACCCGAGGCCATAGCGGGCCCAGACCTCGCTGTAGGTATGGCCGGCGGCCCGGGCGATCCGCAGGCCCTCGTCCCCTGCGGCGATGGCCTCGGCGAACTCTCCCAGGTCGGCCAGGACCGCCGCCAGGACATAGCGGGCGAGCACCGCGGGCAGCCCCGCCAGCCCGAAGCGCTCGCCGAGCGGCGCGCCCTTGACCAGGGCGATCACCGTGCGCACGGGCTCGGCCGCCCGGCGCGGGTTGCCGGCGTACCAGAGCGCCAAGCCCAAGTAGAAGTTCGCGACGACGCGCAGCCCGAGGTCGCCGACCGCCTCGGCGATGGCGCACGCGCTCTCCGCCGCGTCGATCGCCCAAGCGGGCTCGCCGAGGACGCTCTGGAGGTGCGCCTGGTGCCCAAGTACCAACCCGAGCCGCCGCTGGTCATCGAGCCCCTCCGCCAGCGCGCGCGCCTCGTTCACGACCTCGCCCATCCGCGCGAACTCGCCGAGCGGCCAGAGGGCGTTCCGCTGCTCGAAGCACAGGTCGATGCGCTGCTCGGTCCACTCCCGGCTCTCGGGCAATTCCTGCAGGGCGATCCGCGCCTGCTCGAAGGCGGCGAGCGCGTCCCGGAGGGCCGAGCGGTCGACCGCCCGCGTCCCCGCCTGCCGGCTATAGCGGACCGCTTGGTCCCACAGGTGCCCGCGCAGCGCGTGCTGGGCGAGGCGCTCCACCTGTTCCCTTAACCGGTCCACGTAGAGCCGCTCGATCGCAACCACGATCTGGGCGTGAAGCTGGCGGCGCCGCTCCTGCAGGAGACTCCCGTAAGTCACCTCATGGGTCAGCGCGTGCTTGAAGGTGTACTCCAGGTCCGGGAAGAGCTGCGTCTCGTAGAGGAACTCCGCTTCCTGCAGATGGGCGAGTCCACGCCGCAAGATCTCGTCAGACTGCTCCGCGATCGCCGTCAGGAGCGCGTAGGGCACGTCCTTGCCGATCACCGAGGCGGCCTGCAGCAGTTGCTTCACCTCTGTGGGCAGCCGGTCGATGCGTGCGGCCAGAATGGTCTGAACCGTGGAGGGCACCTGCAGCGCCTCCACCGGTCGCGTCAGCCGGTAGGCTCCGCGTTCTCCCGCCAGTGCGCCCGTTTCCACCAGCGTGCGCACCGTCTCCTCCAGGAAGAACGGGTTGCCGCGCTTCACCAGCATCTGCATGAGCGGCGCGAGTCCCGGGTCCGGCCCGAGGAGCGCGGCGAGCAACTCCTTGGCGCTCTCGGCGGGCAGGCTGTCGAGCCGCAGTTGGGAGTAGGCGGTCTTGCTGCCCCAGTGGTGCTCGTACTCGGGGCGGTAGTTGACCAAAAGCAGGAGGCGGGCAGAGCTGAGGGTCTCCACGATGCTGTCGAGCAGAGCCTGAGTCTCGCCATCGACCCAGTGCAGGTCCTCGAAGACGACGAGCAGCGGCTGTACCTGACTCTCGCGCAGCAGCAGGCGCTTGAGCGCATCGAGCGTGCGCTGGCGGCGCTGGGGCGGGTCCAGAGAACTCCAGGCCGCGTCCTCGGCGGGCACATCGAGCAGCGCGAGCAGCGGAGGTAGCAACGGTTCGAGCGTGCGATCCAGAGCCAGCACGCGCCCCAGCACCTTGGCGCGCATCTCGCGATGATCGTCGCGCTCACCGATCTTGAAGTAGCCCTTGAGCAGGTCGATCACCGGCAGGTAGCTGGTGGCCTTGCCGTAGGACACCGACGGGGCCTCCAAGATCAGCCAGTCCTGTACCCGATGCGAGTGGGTGAACTCGTAGGTGAGCCGCGACTTGCCCACACCAGCCTCGCCCACGATGGCGACGACCTGGCCGCGGTGGGCGTCGGCCTGTCCGAGGACCCGGCGCAGGTGCTCGACCTCGGCATCGCGCCCCACGAAGCGCGTGAGGCCGCGCAGTGCTGCAGCCTGCAGGCGCGTGCGTGCCTGACCCGCTCCCGTCAGCTCGAAGATCTCCACGGGTTCGGGCAAACCCTTGACGGGCACCGGACCCAGCGATTTGACCTGGACGTAGCCTTCCGCCAGGCGCACGGTGTCGGCGCTCAAGAGGATGCTCCCGGGGTCGGCGAGCTGCTCCATGCGCGCAGCCAGATGGGTCGTCTGGCCGACGGCCGTGTAGTCCATGTGCAGATCGCTGCCAATTGCGCGCACCACGACGTCGCCCGAATTGAGCCCGACACGAATCCGCACTGCGGCACCTTGAGAGCGGCGCAGATCCTCCGAGTAGCGCTTCACCGTCTCCTGCATGCGCAGCGCCGCGTAGCAGGCGCGCACCGCGTGATCTTCGTGGGCGAGCGGGGCGCCGAACAGCGCCATGATGCCGTCGCCCATCACCTGATTCACCGTGCCTTCGTAGTGGTGCACCGCCTCCATCATGCGTTCGAGAACGGGGTCCAAAATCTTGCGTGCCTCCTCAGGGTCGCGGTCGGCGAGCAGTTCCATCGAACCCTTCAGATCGGCAAACAGCACCGTGACCTGTTTGCGCTCGCCTTCGAGCGCCGCCTTGGAGGTGAGGATCTTCTCGGCGAGGTGCTTCGGGGTGTAGGAGTCCGGAGACGCAAGCTTGGCCTTCGCGATGTCCGCACTAAGTTTGCTGCCGCATTCGCCGCAGAACTTTTGTTCGGGAGCATTGGCCGCACCGCAGGAAGCGCAGACAACGGCCAGACGCGCGCCGCACTCGCCGCAGAATTTCAGGGCGGAGGGGTTTTCATGTTGGCAGCGGGAGCACTTCATGACGCCGCGCTAACGTTGTGCAGGAAGTGAAGCAGCATATACGGGTTGGAGGGACCATGCATTTCCCCCGATATGGACTTCGATCCGGACTCGACGGATTTTAAGCAGTCAAGATTGCCAGGGGCACAATCACGCCTCGATGGCACTTTTCGGCAATATTCCGCTACCGCGTGCAATGTCCAAGTTTGGCCGCGAAGCGTCCCTAAGACGACAAGGCGCCACCATGACGAGGCCGTATTCGCGCGAACGTCTGCCTTTGTCTTCCACCTGATGGACGTATTCGACGGTGGACATTCGGAAGCGGAGGAGACGTCATACCTATAGCGGCTTCGACACGACTGGGAGTGAAGAGGGGAGAGAGGGATAGGAAATTCAATTCGCGCTGCCGCGCCCGCAGTGCTGCGCGCCGGTTGCGCTGGACGCCTACACCCGCCCGATTGTTGGCGTCATCGCCCTCATTGCCCTGGATGCGCAAGCCGCCTCACCCCCTAAGACGCGCCTGCTCGGTAACTTCATCACCGCACTCCCCCTTGTTCGATCCGGCGCACGGCTTTCTCCGCCTGCACTCTTTTGAAAACACGAACCGACGGACTATAGCAGCTTGCCCGGAATGCCGGCGATGGGTGGATAGAGCCGACTTGTGCTGATACTGAAGCGTGAACACACATCGCCGCATCGGGCGCATGAAGTATCGCTTCCGGCTTCAAGAAATTCGCTTTGGCGGATGTTGCGGGCGATGGACGAGCAGGGGTGAGCGGCACTCTGCGGATGCCTCACGAGCTTGCGGCGAAAATCGATACTAAGCTTAGACATCGTTCGAAGATGCCTGAAGGATAATAGGCGCATTAGTTAATGGAATGCCTTTAGCAGTTGTGGCTGGACCATTTATTCGATTCCGGTTCCACCGCACTGCCTGCATTGTCTGCCTCACTTATGGAGGGCATCATGACCCGGCTATCGATTTACCTGAGTGTTCTTTGCCTTGGCTTCGCGTTCTCTCAAAGCGTCAACGCCCAACAAGACTCGAACGCGGGACAGGCTCAACAGTCTTCGCGCACGAAGGCGCAATTCCCAAAATCCATACCTGCGAGGGAAAGGACGTTTCGCCGCCGCTCTCTTGGAGCGGCGTGCCGGCGAACGCG
>JAYWDM010000120.1:0-18490 GCA_043779885.1 Betaproteobacteria bacterium
GCAGAATTTGTGGGTAACCGAGGAGTTTAGCCGAGGTTTTTGAGGAAGAATTGTTTTCCTCTCTTGACGCAGCGTTTGACCTTGGCTTGTCCGTCTGGGGTGGGCATGAGATGGCCGCATTGTCGGCACTGATCTAGTTCGACGCGGTAAACATCGATGCGTTTGCCGGCGAGCTTGCCAGTAAGAGGAACCGGGTAGGTGGCGATCTTTCGTTTGAGCGAAGTACTTTCGCACTGGGTGCATATGCCGGATGCGACCGCAGAATCTTTGCGCTTGAATAGAGATAGCCAGTTCCGCACAATGGGATTTTCGCAAAATGGGATGACTCATGCACCTTGCACTGAAGACGTTGCTCAACCGCGTGGAGCCGCTTAAAGGGTTTGTCTATGAATCGAGCCGAATCAGCCCCCCGGCCGACGGGCGAAGGAGAAGCTTGCTGGCGCGCGCTCCGAGGATCGAGATCTGGCTGCGCGCGCATCAGAGCAAACTTGGCAAGTGCTCGCAGTGCCTGTTGCCGGCGCCGGGGTATGACCGGTTGGCGGAGCGGTACTTTCAATTTGTGCCGCTGTGGGGGATATTGACCTGGTTCGTGTATGCACCGCGGCGACTGGAGTGTGCTCGGTGCGGCATTCACGTTGAGTATCTGCCGTGGGCTCTGGGCAAGCGCCCCGTGACGCAGAGCTTCGCTTGGTTCCTCGCCAGTTGGGCCAAACTGCTGAGCTGGCAGGTGGTCTCGCGACGCTTCCAGACCAGTTGGGAGAGCGTATTTCGCTCGGTTGAGATGGCGGTGCAGTGGGGACGCCAACGGATAGACCTCACCGGCATTTCGGCCCTCGGCGTGGATGAGATTTACTGGAAGAAGGGCAAGTTTCTGACACTGGTGTATCAAATCAACGAGGGCATGAAGCGGCTGTTGTTCGTGGTTGAGAACCGGCAGGAGCAGAGTCTGCGTCAGTTCTTCATCTGGTTTGGCAAAGAACGTAGTACGCTCATCGAGTTCATCTGCACGGACATGTGGAGGCCCTATCTGAACGTCATCGCCAAGTACGCGCCCAACGCGCTGAACATCTTGGACCGCTTCCACATTGCGGCCAAGATGAACAAAGCGCTGGATGAAGTTCGGGCCAAGGAAACCCGTGCCCTGAAAGTTGGCGCCAAGGGTTCGACGGTGATCCTCACCCACTCGCGATGGTGCCTGTTGAAGCGCCCCGAGAACCTGAGCGAACTCCAAGAGATCAAGCTTAAGGACCTGCTTTCGTACAACCTGAAAACCATCCGCGCCTACTTGCTCAAGGAAGAGTTCCAGCTGTTCTGGAAGTATGTCTCCCCGGCGTGGGCGGAAAAGTTCATGGATCAATGGTGCAAAAAGGCGATGCGATCGCGACTTGAGCCGATGAAGAAAATCGCTGGGATGCTGCGCGTCCACAAGCCACTTATCTTGAACTGGTTCCAGGCGCGCGATGAGATTTCTCTCGGTGCCGTCGAGGGTCTGAACAACAAACTCAAGGCGAGTATCAGAACATCCTACGGATTCAGAACCGCCAAGGCGATAACAATCATGCTTTATCATAAGCTTGGTGCGCTACCGGAACCACAACTCACCCACAGATTCTGCTGAGCAAGCGAATTTCCTATGCACTGCGGAGTTCAACAACGCTTGGCTGGTCGATCCCGACCTGTGCGTCTTGAAGGTGTCCGAGTGCCACGATGGCAAGTGGCTGCTGCTGACCGCGCATTGAAAACGACGCCGGTGTTTGCCAGCCGCCGTTCGACGCGACCACGTTCAGCCTGGTCGGACTATGGGCGGATTAATCGCGTGCGGTTGCGCGAACGGTGCGCACGACGCGGCGATCATGCGCGCGTATGTCGAGCGTGGCCACACCCAGACGGCCATCGCGCAGGCGACCGGCCTGTCTGTGTCAAGAATCAGCAGGTTGATCGCCGGACAAGAGGCAAAAGACAAGACTTGACCCCAGATTCAGATTGACCGCAGATTCAGATTGACCGCAGATTCAGATTCCTCAGGATGCCGGAAAACGCAACCGAGAAAAGTTACGCCCGTTAAGGATAGCCTTCCGCTCGACTTCTGCCGCCGACTCCAGCCAACCCTTTTGTTCCAAAAATATCAGAAAGGCCCGCGTAATCACTTTGCGACAATTGGCCGGTAACATAAAGCTGGTACGGGCAATCTTGTGATCTTCAAACAAGAATACTCCGGTGGGCGGTGGGCTGATCAGCGCGAAGTCGTTCATTGCTTCTTGTATGGCGAGTTCACCAAGGTTCGATTTTCTCGGGGCCGCAGCGACGGTGGACCGCACGTGCCGGAAGTGCTTGAGTGTTTTGGTGGGCACGACATGCAGCTTGTTTGCCTTGATCCATGCCGCGATAGCTTCGCTCGTCGGCGTCTGGTTGCGCGTGACCTCATGCAGCACCATGTCCACAATTTGTACTGACCATCCGGGTTTGAACAGCACGTCGAGCGCATCCGCGTAGGCCAGCGTAATCAGCGGCCCTGCATCCGGCAACAGGAGGATCGCCGGGTCGACTTTCACGCGTTGGCCCGCTTACGGCGCCAGGGCGTGAAGGCTGTCCACCATGTCTTGCGTGGTGGATTCCGGCAAACGCGGCATGGGAAGGTGTGCCTGCGCCATCAACAAAAACAAATCTTCGTGGCTGTCGATCCCCAAGGCAGCCATTGCGGCATGACCGTCCACGCGTCCCAACGAGAAATCCAGCAGCGTTTTGAAATTCTGATTTCCCGATGCCTCTGCCGCTTCAAACGTTTCCACCAGATGCCGTAGCTCAGCGTTGAATAACGCATTGACCGATGTATCCGATTTGGCGGCGATGATCTTGGCACGCTTGAGCAATTCGCGATCCACTGCGCCGGTGAAATTAACGTTACCTGCCATGATAGTCTCCAACAACGAAACGACACATAAATAAGTATAACACATAAGTACGTGTCTATTGCATTGTCATAGATGCAGCAAGAGCGTCAGGTCTCCTTTTTCCCATGAATAATAGAATAATAGAATAGTAATAGGGGACAGACCACGTTTTCCCGGATATTCAGGGTCATGTTTGCTGTTCCGCCATATCCGCGAGTTGCCTGGGTCGCCCCGCCTTGCCGCGTGTTACCCGGCGCTTGAGCATCTTCGCGATCTTTTCCTCGCCGAATAATAGGGGACAGCAGTAGTAGGGTGGGCAAAACGCTTTCTGTTTTGCCCACGCCGTCGAACATGAACCTCACCGCACCGCGTGGGCACAAAAAGCGTGCCCGCCCTACGAGCGTTGGACTCCCGCGACATCGGCGAAAAGGGGTAGTCGCCGCGCATCAATGCAGCCTGTAGGTGTTGCTTATCCCGGCTCCAGCGGAAGCGCAGATCCCAGGTGTCGGTGTCGGCAGGCAAGTCGCGGCACCGGCGGATCGCGCGACGACCCGCGCCTCGGCCGCACCCGGAAATCGGCTGTTAATTCTCAGGCGCCGGCGGAAGGCTCACCCACGAACTCAGCGATCTGCACGCCGTGGTCGGCGGCCAGCATCTCCGCCGCCTTTTCGCCGATCATGATCGACGCCGCGTTCGTGTTGCCGCTCACCACGTTCGGCATGACGCTCGCGTCCGCCACGCGCAGTCGCTTGACGCCCGTCACGCGCAGCCGCGGATCGACGACACTCCCGATCCGGCACGTCGTCGTCGGGTGGTAGACGGTCCACGCGTAGTGCAGCGCGAGGTCCTCGAGGAGAGCGTCGCTCGGGACCGCGCCTTCGGCATGCGCATGCTTGCGCGCAAGGAACGGCGGCACCAGCAGCGGGCCGATCGTGCGGTGCGACGGCCAGTGCGCGACGACGTCCAGAACCCGGCGCATCACCGCGACCATCACCTTCATGTCGTGCGGGTCGGCAAAGTAATTCATGCGGATGTCCGGGTGGTCGGCGGGGTTGGCGCTCGCGAGCACGATCTCGCCCTCGCTGTGCGGCTGCACCGGATTGGCGAGCACGATCATGCTTTCCACATCATTGGCCAATCGCCTGGACGCATCGTCGAAGTATTGGTCCGTGTCGACACGCAGGCACCGCAACCAGATGTCGGCGTTGTAGCCGCAGGGAAAGAAGCCGATCTGCGCGTCGTGGCTGTGGTGGTCGCCCAGGCCGGTGGAGAACCACGCACAAGCGTCATAGAGTGACGAAGATACGAGGCCGTTCCCGGTTGCCGCCCACTCGCTGATGCGGCGTTCGGCCTCCTGCTTCAGTGCCTGGAGATCCGCGGGCATCCGCGCATCGTCGCGCGGATCCGCGGGCAGAGGTCCGGCAGGTGCGCGCAGGGCCGCGGGGCCAAACGAGATGCCGACCTCGCCCATCGACACGCCGACCCCCGGCGCGGGAAAGAATAGCGCGACGTGGAGATGGTCCTTCAGGTGCTTGCCGACGTGCGGCGAATCGACGTGACATGCGACGCCCGCGGCCGCCAACTCCGCCCGCGGTCCGATGCCGGACAGGAGCAGCAAGTGCGGCGACCCGATAGCACCCGCGCTCAAGACGACCTCCTTGGCGGCGAGAACGGTGCGTGTTTCGCCGTTGGCGGTGCGGTACTCGACGCCGGTCGCGACCGTATGACCTGCCGCGCTTTCCAGCACCACGCGCGTCACGTGGGCCCCGGTAATGATGGTGAGGTTAGGCCGTCGTTCGGCTGCGCCCTCAAGGAACGCGTGATAGGTGCTCGACCGCTTGCCCCCGCGTGTCGAAGTCTGGAGGAGCGACACGCTGCCGGCCGCGCCGCCACGATCCAGTCCGTTGTAATCACCCCGGGGGATGCCGGCCGCCACCGCGGCGTCCACGAACTCGCGCGCGCCGGGGAGTACGGGCGAACGCACGCAGACCCCGAGCGGACCCGTCGTGCTGTGCGCGCGCGGGTCGATCGGAATGTCGTCGCTGGGCGTGAGCCCCTCGCTCTTCTTGAAGTACGGCAGCACGTCGCGGTAGCTCCACCCGGTGGCGCCCCCCTCCGCCCAGGCGTCAAAATCCCCCGGATGGCCCCGCACATACGCCATATAGTTAATTCCGGATGACCCGCCCAGCATCTTGCCCCGCGGCATCATCATGCGCCCTTGCGTCAAGCCACGCCCGCACTTCCCGGCATCCGCGGTGTACATCCAATCCGTCGCCGGGTTGCGCTGCAGCGCCGGGCACGCCGCGGGTATCAGTTCCTCGGGGGGCGGCCGCCCGCCCGCCTCGAGGAGCGCCACGCGACAAGCCGGGTCCTCGGCGAGACGCGCCGCAATCACCGCTCCGGCTGAGCCGCCACCCACCACGATGAAATCGAAAGTCTCTGACATGTCTGCCTCCAATAGCGTCATGCGAAATCTCACTCCAAGGGACGTCTGCTGCGTGCTGAGTCTATCCGATCGAATCGCGGCTACCGAACCTTACTCCTCTTTTGCCGCTGCGCGTTCGAGAAATCCGCGGACCGCCGCGACCCACTCTTCGCGCGCGAACAGGAAGCCATCGTTATGTCCGCCGCTCATAATAAGAAATTGCTTGGGCGCGCGCGCCGCGTCGAACAATGCCTCCCCGTGCGCAAACGGAATGATGTCATCACCGCGGCTGTGCGCGATCAGCACCGGCACGTCGATTTGCCGGATGCGATCGAGATTGGCGTAATCTATACGCGCGAGCAAACGTACCGGCAGCCACGGATAGATGCGCGCAGCCAAATCGGGAACCGAGGTGAATGTCGACGCCAGTATCAGGGCGCGCGGCGGATACTTCACGGCCAGCCACGTCGCCACCCCGCCACCAAGCGACTCGCCGACGATCACGATGTCACGCGCTTTTAGCTTGCGCGCCTCGGTCAGATGCTGCCATGCGGCTTCCGCGTCACGGTAGGTTCCCTCTTCGCCCGGGCTGCCGCCGCTTTTGCCGAAGCCGCGATAATCGACTATCAGCACCGAATAAGCCAGACGGCTGAACATCGCCAGATAGCCGAGGCGATGCGAGATATTGCCCGCGTTGCCGTGCAGCAGCAGCACCGTGCCGCGCGCGCCGTGCGCCGGCACCCACCATCCATGCAGCTTCACGCCGTCGGCGGTATGCAGGCTGACGTCCTCGTATTCAAGGCCGATAGCGCGCGGCGTTGTCGCCAGTTCGCGCGCGGCCTGCGGGAAATACACGAGCCGCGGCTGAAACAGAAATACCAGCAGCAGGATTGCCGCATAGGCAATCGCGATCGCTAATACGAGATTCAGCATGACGCGCATTGGTCCCTGGAACCCATCCGGAAAATACAAACAAGACAATCAGCCGCAGATAAACGCAGATACACGCAGATAAGTTCAAAGGCCTTAACGTCGGCCAGAGGGCAGCCCTCGATTTTTATCTGTTTATCTGCGGCTGGATATTTTGTTTATGTTTTTGAATTATTTTACCTGCGTGTATCTGCGTTTATCTGCGGCTCAACGGATTTTGCCGCTAATCTTATCTCCGGGTATCTGCGTCTCCGAACTATTCTTAAAACCGCGGCTGGTCCGCCAGTTCCAGCGGCGGCTCGTCCATCGCCGCGCATTGCTCGCGCAGCGCCAGTATCTGATCCTGCCAGTAACGCTGCGTATTGAACCACGGAAAACTGGCCGGGAACGCCGGATCATCCCAGCGGGTCGCGAGCCATCCTGAGTAATGAATCATGCGCAGCGTGCGCAATGCCTCGATCAGCGCGACCTCGGCGGGATTGAAATCGCAAAACTCGCGGTAACCGCCGATGACGTCCGCGAGCTGCACGCTCATTGCCGCGGCGTCTCCCGACAGCAGCATCCATAAGTCCTGCACCGCGGGCCCGCTGCGGCAATCGTCGAGATCGACGAAGTGCGGGCCCTGCTCATTTGCGTCCGCAGTCCACAGTATATTGCCCGCATGGCAATCGCCGTGCAGCCGGATATTGCGCACCGTACCCGCGCGCTCAAAGCACTGCGCGACACGCTCCAGCGCATCGCGCGCGATGGCCTGATAGGACGCCGTGAGGTCCGCCGGGACAAAGTCGTGTTCGACGACAAATCGCGCCGGCGCCGTGCCGAAACTCGCGATGTCGATGCGCGGCCTGTGTTTGAACGGCCGCAACGCGCCGACGGCATGGATGCGCCCGAGAAAGCGCCCCAGCCAGCGCAACGTGTCCGGGCTATCGAGTTCCGGCGCGCGCCCGGCCTGTTTCGGAAACAGCGCGAAGCGAAATCCGCCGTGATCAAACAGCGTGACCCCTTGCGCATCGGCCAGCGGCGCCACCACCGGAATTTCGCGCGCGGCGAGTTCGCGCGCGAAAGCGTGTTCCTCAAGTATCGCTTCTTTGCTCCAGCGCTGCGGGCGGTAGAATTTGGCGACCAGCACCGTCCCGTCGTCGAGCCACACCTGGTAGACGCGGTTCTCGAAGCTGTTCAACGCATACTGCCGACCGTCGCAACGATGCCCGCAACTTTCCACGGCGTCAAGGATCAGGTCGGGCGTGAGGTTCTGATAGGGAGGATCGTTCGGCATGGCTTGGGCAGTGGCGCGACGCCGACCATACCATCAATGGCACGTTATTTCAGGAATGCCGGCGATAACAGGCGAATTCCGAGCGAAAACCACCGGCTCGCGCCGTAGTCGCCGGCCTGGGTGCCCACCGTGGCGTCGATCTGGACCCGGTTAGGCACGACCCAGACGCGCACGCCGCCTTGATATGAGTTGCGCCGGTGATTGTCGCCGAAAGTCTCGACCATCAGAAACACGCGCGGTGTGATGCCGTATTCGGTACCTACGCCCCAGGTCAGCCCGGTGACCGGCGCCTCGCCGCTGCGCTGCACACCCAGATTCGCATGCACAAACAGCCGGTCATCAAGCATCGATCGCGTCATGGGCGCATAGGCATAGTAATTCGGCACCTGGTCGGCCGCCCCGCGCGAGCGCACCACGCCGTCGATCGCCAGGCCATAGGAATAACTGTTGGTTTCGAGTTGCCTGAACAGCGTCTTGCCCTGGACCTGGATGGTACGCGTGTAGCTGCGCAATCCAAGGTCATCGACCGGCAGTTCGGCGCTGCCCAGCGTGAACTCGAGATTGCCGGTCGGATTGCATCCCGGCAAGCACCGTAGGATGGGTTGAGGGACGAAACCCATCAGTTGCCACGCAAATTTTTTGACGGGTATCGCTGCGCTCCACCCATCCTACTTTTGAGCCGTGGAATTGCAAAATTAATGTGCCGTGATACTGGCACGAAAAAACCGCCATTCGGCGATACTGAACCGGTCTCCCGGGATGGCTCAATGCTGACCGCTCACTCCGTCGCAATGAGCACGTTCGCCAGGTTCAGTGGCTATGCCGCAGCAGACCCGCTTCGAGCTTGTCCGCGTCACGCACGCTCACGAACCACGTCATCCCCTCTGCGTTAAGGGCCGGCAGCACTTTCTCCACGTATCGCACGTTGCCGACGCGGCAGGCGACGAGCAGTTCGGTAATCGAATCGACGATGCGCCCTATGTCGTCGAGCGGATGCAGCGGCCAGCGGAAACCCTCGAGCAGGGTGTCGTCGAACTGCGAACTCAAAGTCACGCGGATATCGGCGTCGTCGTGGGCGCTGAGCACGGCGACCGGATCGCCGCTCGCGCCGCGGGAACGCCGCACCGCGTTGCTCGCGAACAGGTTGAACGCGGCATCCAGTTGCGCGAAACGCCCGGCGTGCCCGGCGCGCATGAGATCGAGCGGCGGCCGCGCGAGCGGCAGCACTTCAACGCCTGATTGCCCGAGCTGCGCCGCGAGCGCGCGCGTGAGCGGCATGCCCCAGGTGCCGATATTCGATGCGGTCTCGACAAATGATGGTTCCGCCGCGGGCGCGATCCCGGCGCCGACCAGAAATCGCAAATGAACCTGCTCGCCCGGTTCAGTGATCGCGATTGCCGCCGGCGCCAGATCGCGCCGCAGGCCACCGATATCCTGTGTCCACGCATGGATCTCGCTGGGTTTGATCCCTTCGATGGTTTCAAGCGAGCACAAAGCATTGCCGAGTCCGAAGTTACGTGTCGGTCCCAGCGCGCCGTGCCGCTCGAACAGTGCAGTGACCGCCGCGATGTCCGGCACCACGCCCGGCAGATCGGCCGGCCGGCGGCTGCCGGTGATGATGACCAGCGGCAGAGCAAACACGCGCGCAACGATTGCAGCGTTTCCCGCCATTCCTGCGGTTTGATGCGCAACGTCGCACACCGCCTGCCAGAGCCGCGCGTAAGCCGCATGAGTTGGCGCGCTGCACAGGGCCGCGCCTAATTCAGCGTCGCCGCCCCGGCTGAGCCAGATTCGCAACTGGCGATGCATGGCATCGTCATCGGCAAACTGCCCGCGCGCGCCGGCCGCATACCGGCGCGGATCGGGAATCTGCGGCGCCATTTCGAGGCGCGCTCTCAATCGAGGCGAATGCCGAGCGACTTGATCAACTGGCTCCATTTCGCAATGTCCGCCCTGACATCGGCGGCAAACTGCGGCGGCGCATTCGGTGCAATCTCCACACCCAGATTGCCGAAACGCTCCTTCACGTCCGGCAGGTCCAACGCACGGTTGAGTTCGGCGTTGATGCGCGTCACGATGTCGGCCGGCGTTCCCGCCGGCGCGATCAGGCCCTGCCACTGCGCTGCCTCGTAACCGGGCAGGCCCGCCGATTCAGCGAGCGTCGGAATTTCCGGCGCGACACTCGCGCGCTTGCCGCTCGTTACGGCAAGCGCCTTCAGGCGGCCGGCGCGCACATGCGGGAGCCCTGCCGCGAGTATCGGCAGATTCATCATGACCTGTCCGCCCATCACGTCGGTCAGCGCCTGCGCGGTGTTCTTGTACGGGATTTCGACGATATCGACCTTCGCCATCGTTTTGAAATATTCGACGAACAGATGGCTCGGCGCGCCCTTGCCCGATGACGAATAATCGAGCTTGCCGGGCTTCGCTTTGGCCAGCGCGATCAGCGCTTTCACGTCGTTGACCGGCAACGCCGGATGCACGACGAGCACGCTTGGAATGAACCCGATGCGCCCAACCGGTACAAAGTCTTTCAAAGCGTCATACGGCGGTTTCGCGTAAAGGCTGGGCGCGACCGCCCACGTGGTTGCGCCGACCAGCAGTGTGTAGCCGTCGGGGGCCGCCTTTGCCACGACTTGCGCGCCGATGACGCCACCCGCGCCTTCGCGATTCTCGACAATGATCTGCTGTCCCCAGGTCTCGGTGAATTTCGGCCCGAGCGTGCGCGCAAACACGTCGCCGCCGCTGCCCGCGGAAAACGGCACGACGATGCGCACCGGTTTGTTTGGAAACGTTTGCGCGAAAACGCTACTCACTTGCGACAACCCGAACACGGTTAACGGGCATAGGATGACGGGCCAGAGGCCACATGGGGATGAAGGCGGAAGGATGAATAAACTCCCAATGCGGCTATTCGACGTAGACATTTCCATAGATCTTTTTAGTCGTAATAATTATGACTCGAACTGACTGTGAGCGTCAGGTATCTGGGAACGTGAATGGCCGGTATCGAGCGCGGAGTATGTCGGCAATGAACCCAAAGCTGCCGCTCAGGTATTCCGTATAGCGGCAATTCGAGATTTCTCGGAAAATTTTACACTCGCCGGGATCGCCGAGCGTCCCCCTCTGGCCGGTTCCGACCCACAAGAGACGTCCGAGTTTCTCTAAAGCTGCCGTTCGGTCACTAATGCGCTTGCCTCCAGAGGCGCAGCGGGCAGTGCGCGGCTGCCTGGATAAAGTCGTTGTCGGTCGTGAGCAGCGTTAATTCGTGACGGATGCAGAGTTGTGCGAGCAGCGCATCGATGGTGCCGATCTGCACCCCGCCGCGACGGCAGCGGTTTCGCAACTCCGCGGCATCGATGTGATCCTGTCGATCCGGCGTAAGGAGCGGCAATGCTGTGAACCGATCGATAATGTCTTTGCGTGCGCGGGGACCAGCAAACCCCTGCAGCAGTTCTTGCAGGATCAGTCCCGTGGTCACAATGGTTTCGTCGCTCTCCAGAGCGTGGCGAAGCACGCCTACCTCCAGGGCGTCAGAAACCGCGTCGCGCCGGAACGCGAGCGACCAGACGCTGGTATCGACGAACAAGGTCAATTGCGGGAGCGCTCGACCTTATAGTCGAACGAACGATCCCATTCGAGCTTACCCATCAAATCGATCAGGCGCCTCTGCTTGCGGCGAGCGATAAATTCCTCCAGCGCGCGGGTAACGGCCGCCTTCTTGGTTCGCTCACCGCTGACTTCTAGCGCCCGGTCGATTAGTTTGGGGTCCAGTGAAAGATTGGTCGCCATGTGTAGCTCCTTACACATTATATTACACAAATAATGTCCTGGTGACAATATGCTTGCGCGCATATGCTTGCGCGCAGGTATTCAACGCGCTCCCCGGTTGAAAAACCGGGCGGGCGCAAGAGCCGAATGACCGCTCTGAGGCGATTTGAAAAGCGGCGATGACCAGCTGCATTTGGCCGCCTGCTGACCGCAGCTGCTGGGTCGAAATTCGTGAAGAGGCGGTCATTCAATCACCTTGGTCGCCTGTACCAGTATCGAGTTCGGAATCTTGAGATACAGGGCTTTCACGGCTTTCAGATTGATGATTGCATCAAACTTACTCGGCTGCTCGATGGGTAGATCGCCGGGCTTTGCGCCCTTGAATATCTTGTAGGCGTAGGCGGCGCTACGCCGATATTGGTCCGCCCAGTTTGCCGAATATGAAAGCAAGCCTCCCGATTCGGCAAATATTCCCTGGCCATAGACCGCCGGCAGGCGATGCTTTGCGGCGAGTTCGATGATCGTATCCCGCCAGGCCTGATTGGTATTGGACGCCGTTACGATCAATCCTTGCGCTTTGTCGCGCTTTAAAGCGTTAAACACGGCTGTGATTTCTTCGCGCTTGCGCAATGGAGCGGGTATCGCTTGAAGCCCAAGCTTGGCGCAATCCGCCTTGGTCTGCCTCAGACCCGCGGTGTCGCTGCCATTGTCCGGGTCGTAGAGAAAACCCACACGCCGAATGCCGGGCAGAAGTTCGCGCAGCAACTCCAACCGTTTCGTGTATAGCTCTGAGCCTACGCCGTTTGCGAGTCCGGTGACATTTCCGCCCGGGTGCCTCAGCGACGAAACCAAGCCGCTGCCGACCGGGTCGCCCGAGGTGGTGATCAAAACCGGTATGTCGCGGGTGGCTTTGCTGGCCACTACGGCAGACGGTGTGCCCGTAGTAACAATCAGGTCAACTTTCAGTGCAAGCAACTCCGCTGCCAATGCCGGCAGTCGGGTATTGTCGTCTTGGGCAGATCTCTGCTCGATCGTGTAATCCGTGCCTTCGAAAAAGCCGAGTTCACGCATGCCGGCATTGAATGCAGCGATGAATGGCGCAGAAAAGGCCGCGTCGTTTTGCATTAGATAGCCGATGCGCCAGACTTTTCCCTGCTGTTGGGCGAGTGAACCGAACGGCGCTGCGAGCGCCCCCGCACCAAGCGCGATAACCAGTTTGCGACGATTGTTCATTATCCCCCCATTCGAGGGCCAGTATGCGCGCTTATGACAATGTCAGGCCGGGACGTTTTTACGGACAGGGGGCAGATTGACGATCAATCGCTATTTTGAAATGTAACAGCCAGTGGCCGGTCATGGCCGGGACGCGACCGCCGCAGACCGGTTGAACTACGGGAAAAAGCTGCCGCTCAGGAACCCAACCCCTGTTTAGCGAGTCCTTTACTTTACCGGCGCGGCAGCGCCTTCTTCCTCCGTGACAAAGATTACCGCGATGAGGCTCACGTACACCTCCCACCAATGGCCGCCTTTTACAGAACCATCCGAAAGCGCGACGCTGCCGTGTCCGTGCACGATCGACCGACCCTCGCTGTTCACGGAAATATTGCCGATGAATGAAACTATTTCCGCTTCCTGATTGAGTTCGATCTTTTTCTGGCCCCGCGTGCTTTCCGGGTCAGCCCAGCCGAAGAGGCCTTTGTTGACGGCCCCGAGCCCCGTGAAATGGGCGTTCTTGATGTGGTGCTTCTCGGCAAATTCGGTCAGGCCGGACATGATTTCGTCGCCCTTCTTCAGATTGATCCGGAAGGTTCTGCCGCTCTTGCCGAGGTCCGTCACTTGCATTCCAGGCGCGAGCCCTTTGCCCGCGAGGGTTCCTCTGGGTATATATCCGTCAGACGTTACCTGCTGGGAGGGTGTTCCCTGGGCGGTTGCATCTTGCACGAACGCAAACGTGAGTCCCCCGATTATTGCGAATGAAAGAGCACGGCCGAAGTACGGATTACGCTTCATTTTTACCTCCCCTTCGTAAGCGCCCATTATGCCCGTATATGCCAAGGGCAAACTGGAGAGTTCTTTTACCGACAGGCGGAGGCAGATTGACGATCACTCGTCGATTTGAAACGGAACAGCCAGTGCCCGGTCATGGCCGATTGCGACGGTCGCTCGATGTTTCCAATTCGCCACATTCCGGTCATTCGGTCACCTTCCCAGAGTCAGGAGCGACCGCGGGATGTTCCAGAGAAGGCTCATAGGCATCTATTCCGTGTTACTCACTTTGCGCTAAAGTGTGCAGCTCACGCGGGTCCGGCAAAATCGCTCTTCGCAATTGGTTGGCCGCTGTACATTTCCGATGGAGGCGACATGAGGCTGAAAAAGATCATCGAGGCGGAAGATGCAGTTGCTGTCATTCACGATGGGGACGTGATCGCATCGGCCGGATACGGTGGCAACGGCACGCCGGATCAGCTCTTTGTCGCACTGGAAAAGCGTTTCCTTGAAACTGGGTCACCGCGAAACCTGACTCTGGT
Organism: Betaproteobacteria bacterium; assembly: GCA_043779885.1. Classification (GTDB taxonomy): domain Bacteria; phylum Pseudomonadota; class Gammaproteobacteria; order Burkholderiales; family SG8-41; genus PALSA-1004. The sequence continues at coordinate 13,822 of JAYWDM010000120.1, forward strand.
GTTTGCCGGTGGCCAGGGTGATATGAAAGATAAGGGCCTCAACCGGCTTGGCCACGCTGGCCTGCTGAAACGCGTTATCGGCGGCCACTTTGGTCTGATTCCGCGCATCGAAAAGCTCGCTGTCGCCAACCAGATAGAGGCCTACAATTTGCCTGAAGGCATCCTCACGCACCTGTATCGTGACATTGGTGCCGGCAAACCCGGCACACTGTCGCCGGTGGGGCTGGGAACCTACATTGATCCGCGTCATGGGGGCGGGCGCATGAACTCAATGACCACCGAAGACATTGTTCGCCTGATCGATATTGATGATGAAGAATTCCTGTTCTTCAAGGCATTCCCCATTCAGGTCGCTCTGATCCGCGGCACCACCGCCGACCCGGACGGCAACATCACGGCCGAGCGCGAGGCGCTGACGCTTGAGAATCTTGCGTTGGCAATTGCCGCGCGCAATTCGGGTGGGATCGTTCTTGCGCAGGTCGAGCGTGTCGCGGCGGAGGGATCTCTCGACGCGCGGAGGGTCCAAGTCCCCGGAGTGCTGGTGGACTGCGTTGTGCTTGCAGAGCCGGAGCACCACATGCAGACATACGGCACCCAGTTCAGTCCGGCATTTGCGGGCGAACTGCGCGTGCCGCCGCAGAAGGTTCAGGCCGTAGAACTCAGCGAGCGCAAGATTATCGCGCGGCGCGCCGCGCTGGAGCTATCCCCAAACTGCGTGATAAATGTGGGAGTCGGAACAGTTCCGGACCAGGTGCCACTGGTTGCGGGCGAAGAGCGCGTGCAGGACCTGATCACGCTCACCGTCGATCCGGGCGTGATGGGCGGCGTGCCTATGAGCGGGCTGGATTTCGGCGCCGCGGTTAACTACCAGGCCGTGATCGACCACTGCTCCGAGTTCGATTTCATTGATGGCGGTGGGCTGGATGCGGCGTTCCTTGGTTTCGGCGAATGCGATGCCCGCGGCAACGTTAATGCCAGCCGTTTCGGCGCCCGCATTCCGGGTTGCGGCGGCTTCATCAACATCAGCCAGAGCGCCAAGAAGATCGTGTTCGTCGGCACCTTCACGTCAGGCGGGCTCGAAGTGGTGATCGAGAACGGCCGACTGCGCATCGCCAAGGAGGGTAGGTTCGCGAAGTTCGTAGAGACAATTGGCCAGACGACGTTCAGTGCGGACTATGCGCGGCGCCGCAGGCAGGATGTGCTATACGTCACCGAACGTTGCGTATTCCGGCTGGGCGAGAAAGGGCTGACACTCACTGAGCTTGCTCCCGGCGTCGAAATCGAGCGGGACATTCTGGCGCAGCTGCCCTTCAAGCCATTGATCGACGGGCCGCGCCCGATGGATCCTGGGATCTTTCAGCCCCAGCCGATGGGGCTCCGGGAAAGGATGCTCGACATCCGCATCGGCGACCGGCTAAGCTACGACGCGGCCTCGAACACGGTCTATATGAACTATGCCGGCATGCGTGTTCGCAATGAAGACGACATTCGCATCATCGTCGACGCAGTTGACGCCCTGCTCCGGCCGCTCGGGAAGCGCGTGCACTCAGTCGTAAACTACGAGCGCTTCTCCTGCGACGACGACGTCTTCGAGCGCTACGTCGATGCCGTAAAGTATGTCGAACAGACCTACTACCTCGACGTGAAGCGCTACACCAGCGGCGCGTTTCTGCGCCACAAGCTCGGCAGCGAGCTGGCCAAGCGACAGATCACATCTGAAGTTCTCGGATCGCACCCAGCGATCTGACATTACGCCCGCCAGTATTTACCGACAAGCAGGCTAAAAATTTCGACTAATCGGCAAAATGAAATGGCCCATGCCTGCTCATGGCCGATAGGGTGAATTCCCAGCAGAGCCCGTAACCCGCCACTTGCAAAATCTCCCATGGTTTCAAGGTCGGCTTACGGGCGGCGACGGCTAACCGCCGCTCCGTCATCCTTCCGCCTCATCCTTGCTCTTGCGCCCTTCTCCCTTCACCCAAAATCAGTCCACACGCGCGCCGGACTCTTTCACGACCTTGGCCCATTTGGCCAGGTCGCGCCTGATCAGCGCCGCGAACTCTTCGGGCGCACCGCCGGCGGGCTCCGCGCCCTGCGCGCCGAGCAATGCCTTGAGCGCCGCGGTCTTCAGTGCGAGATTCAATTCCGCATTGACACGCGAAATGACGGCTTGCGGCGTGCCCCTGGGCGCGGCAATGCCGAACCAGTTCGTCACTTCGTAACCCGTCACCGTCTCGCCTATCGTCGGCAACTCCGGCATCGCGGCGGAACGTTTCGCGCCGGTCACCGCAAGTCCGCGCAGTTTACCCGCCTTGACCTGCGGAATCAGCGGTACCGCGCTGGCGATGGTGACGCTCAATTGCCCGCCGATCAGCTCGGCGAACATCGGGCCGGTGCCCTTGTACGGGATATGCGTGAGATCGACACCCGCCATCGACTTGAACAATTCCATCGCCAGGTGGCTCGATGACCCGCTGCCGCCCGACCCGTAATTGATTTGTCCCGGTTTCGCCCTGGCCAGCGCGATGAACTCCATCACCGATTTTGCCGCCACGTTCACGTTGGTCGCCATCATCAGCGGCGCCGCCACAAACTGCACCACCGCGTCGAAATCCCTGATCGGCTCGTAGTCGACTTTTTTGTAGAGGAACGGGTTGATCACATGGGGAATCGACGCGAAAAGCAGCGTGTAGCCATCAGGCGCCGAGTGCGCGACGATTTCAGTCGCAATCACGCCGCCCGCGCCGCCGCGATTGTCGACCACCACTTGTTCGCGCAGGGCCGTCGCCAGCGGATGCGCCGCCATGCGGGCAAGAATATCGCCCGCGCCGCCCGGCGGAAACCCGACCACCAGGCGCACGGGCTTGGTGGGATAGGTCTGCGCGTAAACGCCGCTTGCATGCGGCAACCCGAACGCCGTTAACGCGCAAAGGATGAAGGATGAAGGCGGAAGGATCAAAGAAACCCGCAATGATTGGTCCGCAGGTGCATTCCGGTGCTTGCCAAAGATTTTTCCTTCCTCCTTACTCAGGCTTCGCGCCCGACGCCTTGACGGCTTTGCCCCATTTCACGACTTCCGCCCTGAAAAACGCCGTGAACTGCTCCGGCGTGTCACCGACGAAATCCGCGCCTTCCGCCGCAATGCGGTCGGTCACTTCGGGCATCTTGATGATACGCAGGACCTCGGCGTGCAGCCGCATGATGATCTCGCGCGATGTCGCCGCCGGCACCGCGACCCCGAACCACGAGCCGGTCTCGAAACCCTTCAGGCCCTGTTCGTCGATAGTCGCCACTTCGGGCAGCACCGGCACCCGCTTGATGCTGGTCACACCCAGCGCGCGCACGCGCCCGCTTCTGACGTGCGGCAGGACCGAAACGAACGCGCCGAAATAAACCTCGATATGCCCGGCGACGACGTCGACGAGCGCCGGCGACGCGCCTTTGTACGGCACGTGGATCATCTTGATGCCGGCCATGGTCTTGAACAATTCGCCGGCCAGGTGATGCGGACTGCCGATGCCCGTCGACCCGTGGCGCAGCTGATCCGGATGCGCGCGCGCCAGCGCAATCAGCTCCTTCGTGTTTTTGGCGGGCACCGACGGATGCACGACGACGATGCCCGGCACCTTCGCAATGTTGGTCACGTACGCGAAGTCCTTGAAGGGATCGTAGGCGAGTTTCGGATAAAGCGTGACGTTGATCGCGTTGGCCACCGTCGGCATGAACAGCGTGTAACCGTCGGGCGGCGACCTGGCCGCGATCTCGGATGCGATATTGGTACCCGCGCCGGCGCGGTTCTCGACTACCACCGCCTGCCCCCATGCTTCAGTGATCCGCGCGCCGACTGCGCGCGCCAGGATATCCGCGGCGCCCCCCGGCGTATAGCCGACGATGAAACGGATCGGTTTGGCCGGATAATTCTGTGCGTATGCCCCGCTCGCAACCGACGAGCCGAACGCGGTCAACGCGCAAAAGATGATGGATGAAGGATGATGGATGAAAAAAAACCCGCGACGATTATTCGGCATGTGCATTCCTGTGGTTGCTATTGATATTCTTCATCCTGTGTCCCTGTTCCGACATGCGAACTGGCCACGCAGCACTCCCGTTACACGGATCATGCAACCCGGAAGCGCGCAAGCACGTCCGGATCGGGATCGCGCCCGAGGCCGGGTCCGCGCGGCAGGGTGATTCTGCCGTCGCTCACCGCGATCGCCTCCCCCAGCGGACTTGCACCCAGGTCGCAATACGAGTATTCGATCATGGTCTCATGCTCGAATGCCGCCGCCATGTGCAGGGTCGCCAGCAGTCCGGGTCCGAAATAAGGCGAGTGCGGAACGAGGCTCACGCCGCGCTCGCGCGCGAGTTGCGCGATGCGCATCATCTCCGTGACACCGCCGATCTTGGTCACGCTGGGCTGCGCGTAATCCACCGCGCCGGCGTCGAACATGGCGTGAAAATCGAGCAGGCTCACCGCGTTCTCGCCGGCCGACACCGCAATTCCGCACTCGCGCCGCACGTGCGCGAGCCCGCCGTAATCCTCGGGCGGCCACACCGGTTCCTCGAACCACCACAGATCAAACTCGCGCACTTTCGCCGCGACTGCTATCGCTTCGGTCACCGTCCACGGGCAGTTCGTGTCCATCATCAATTTAACGTCAGGGCCGAT
>JAYWDM010000121.1:0-18470 GCA_043779885.1 Betaproteobacteria bacterium
TCCTTCAGCTACATAGTGGTGACATCCTATGGCTTGGACTTGCACCTTGCAGACAAAGCGCCCTCACGGACGCACTCACACCGGCGCACGCCGGTGTCCGGGCGATTGAACGCACTGGATTGCGGCCCCGGCTTAATACCTGCCGGGGCAGGCCGTCACACGCCGGAATGACGAATTTTGGCTTGTTCAAAGTTTCCCTATTTGTTACTGGTTTGTTTTTCCTGTGTGACCGCCGTGATCTGCGGTTAACGTATTTCGCTTTCGCTTCCAAGGAGCAGGCACATGCTACCCACCCGCCACTTTATCGATCTCACGCAACCCGAAATCGCGCAGCAGCTGAAACACAACCCGCTGGTGATACTGCCCGCCGGCAGCGTCGAGCAGCACGGCCCGCATCTGCCGACCGGCACCGACATCTACGCGAGCCAGGTCATCGGCAACGCGGTCGCCGAGCGCATGGACGGCCTGCTCCTGCCGGCGACGCCGTTTGGCGTGACGCCGATGCACATGCCGTTCGAAGGCACCATCACGCTGTCGACCGACACTTACATGCGCGTAGTGACCGAGACCTGCCAGTCAACGGCGCAGCACGGCGCGAAATACCTGTTGATCATCAACTGGCATGAAGGCAACATCCCTTCGCTGGCGATCGCCGCCGAAGCGCTGCACCGCGAGCACGGCATGACGGTGCTCACCGTGCAGGCGTGCTATGTCGCAGCCGAACTCTACGGCCACGACTGCGGCGGGCTCACGCACGGCGGCGAGATCGAAGCGCTGGCGGTGCTCGCCTACCGGCCCGACCTCGTGCATCTCGACCGCATCGATTATTCGTCCGATCAATCGCGCGGCCGCAAGTGGGACAAGTTGCGCCGTACGCGCAGCTTCCAGCCGGTGCTCACGGACATTCGCACCATCGCGCAAACCGGCTGGTACGGCGCGCCCGAGCACGCCACCGTCGCCAAGGGGATGAAGATGCTCAACGACATCGCGGACGCGATCGCGAAAGAGGCGACCGATATTTTCCGCATGCTCGACGAAGCGCAGGGCGGCACAGCCGAGATCAAGCACCTGAAGGTTGCCGGCTGATTGCCGCGCACTGACGCCGGCGGATGCAAAGTAGCGCGGACGCGCCGAACGCGATTCGCTCGAAGTCAGCCGCCGACGCCGCATATCGCGGATGTTACGCGACGATTGACGCCGTTGCGACGTCCGTTGGCAGGGAACCTGGCCAAACGCCCGCTAATTTGCGGCGTAAATGCGCGTAAGCGTGTATATTTACCGTTACGGCTGGGGCAGTAATGACGTAAGTTTGATGTAAGCCTGCTGGCAGCCACTCCCGTCCCTCTCCGTAGCGGATACCATAGTCAATCCAAGGAGTTCACAATGCAAGATGAAAAAATAACCGCAGCAGGCAAGGGTGCGAAGTGGGATCTGCCCCGCTTTGGCCGTTTGTTCATATTCTTCATTACCGCGGGCTTTTTTTGTCCGAACGTGTGGATCGAAGGCATGGACCTCATGACCCTGCACGACAAGAACGACGCCGACGTACAACGTTAAAGGCCGGCGCGATACAACGCGCGGGTAACGCACGCCAGGCACCGCAGACAGTCGCTCTTACTTGAACGGGATGCCGACGATCATCTTGGCAGCCCATTTTTCGGACGCGCCCGTAACGCCGTGGCCGATGCCGAAATTGATGTCGAACGTTTTCTTTTGGACGTCGATGACGCCGTAGAGCATGTGCTCCTGCTGGTTGAACGCGGGAATATGATGAATTCCGCCCATATCAGCGTAATGCTCGATGCCCACCTGCACGCCTTCGCTGACAGTGCGCGCGACCTTGAGGGCCGGCGCGAATGACGGTTCGCGGCTCGTGTCGCCCGACACCGCAGCGCCGACAATCGGATTGAAGCTGACCAGCCACGGACCGCCGCGCCAGCCGATGATCGGCCGCAATTCAAGGTTCGTGCTGCTTTCCGTCACCCGCCTGGACGTGCGGCCGATTTCCAGATTCAGCCCCCAGAAAATAGGTCCGGCCGCGGGCGCGATATACTTGACGCGCAGTTTGGCGCCATTGCCGTAGACATTCCCATCGGGCGCGACGGCCGACAGCAGATACAGTCCGGCGTCCCAGTTCCTGGCGAAGCCGTAGGAAAATTCCGGCGTCACCTGCAACACATGGTGGGTCGGCAACTGCCCCGCAGGTCCCGGCGTGCGCATGCCGTCAAGCACATAGTTAGCATGCATCTCCAGGCCGAATTCGCCAGGCTCGTTGATGTCGTCCGTATAGACCTGGATTTCCTCCGGCGCAGCCACGGCGCCGGCGGGCGCAAAGCCGATCAGCGCGATCACCGCCGCGCGCAGCAAGCAGGCGTACCGTGCGACGCCCGCACTGCTTGCCCGATTGATCGACAATTGCGTCAACCCGGCGGCCAGCGGAACTTGCGGCCCGCAAGTATGTGCATGTGAACGTGAAACACTGCCTGACCGCCTTCCTTGCCATTGTTGATCACCAGCCTGAATGCGCCATCGATCTTGAGTTCCCGCGCAATCCTGCCTACCACCAGCAGCATGTGGCCAAGCAGCGCCTGGTCGTCGGCTGCCGCGTTCGACAACGTATCGAGCGGCTTCTTCGGTATCAGCAGTATATGCACTGGCGCCTGCGGATTGACGTCCCGGAAGGCGAGGCACAGATCGTCTTCGTAAACGATGTCGGCAGGAATCTCTTTGTTGATGATCCTGGTGAAGATGTTATCAGCCATTGGTCTGCTCCCCGCCTATCCGGAATAATGCGGATGTCTATTTCCCGGGCTGCGCGAGGCTTGCCGCAGTCCAGGCCACCAGAGCATCAACCAACTCGCCGCTGGCCGCTGCCAGCGCCTGCACGCCGCCTTCGGCATTCTGACTGGCAGCCGGCTTCCCGATCGTAAACGTCTTTTGCGCATGCAGCGCCCGTCGCGTCACGTTGACGATGCTCGCCCGCGCGACTATCACCGCCCGGCTCGCATCGACCGCATCGAACACCTGGCTGAATTCCTCAAGCTCGACGCGCAATGCGTAGTCCGCGCGCGCGCTGTCCGCAGGGCCGAGAATACCACCGTCGCTCGCCGCCGCCAGCTGACCGCGCAAGCGCTGTGCAAGCAACGCCGCCGGCGGCGCGGCCCAGCGGCTGTTCGCATAGATCTGATGCCGCGCGGCATCCTGATAATTGAGCCTATAAACCATCGCCTGAGATTCTAGCCAGCCCGGCGCCGTAACGCCCTGCACCAGCAGGCCTGCACCAATGCGCGGCAGAGTGGCGGACGGGACAGGGGGCGCGCCCAGATCATACGTTGCGGGCGTGTCTTTCTGCGCCGGCCCCAGCGAACATGCGCCAAGCAGCAGTGCAAACATTCCTGCGATCACTTGTTTCATTGCATTTCCCGCCGCGCCGCAAATCCCGTTTCGCCGGGGCCCGGTGGCAGTGGATTGCGGCCGAAGACCAGACTATGCGGCTGATCGTTGATCTCGTTGAGCAGGCGTTCGAGTCCGCGCGAGGTGCGCTGCACGTCGTCAAGCAGCCTGTTGACCCGCGGCACCGTCTCACTCAGCATCGCTTCCGACAGGGCCGTGCCGCTATTGCCCAGTTGCTCGGCACTTTTCGCGGCGCGCTCGAACGACTCGACGCGCTGGTTCATATTGGCGAGCAGGGCATCGGCCTGTTTGAGCACAATCCCGGTGTCATTGATCAGCGCCGGCAACGCTTTAACGGTCGGCTCGAGCGAGGTCGCGAGGGCGGCGAATCTGCCGGTCGCGTGATCGAGATTGCGCAGCGTACCGATCAATTGGCGCTGATTTTCGTCGCCAAGCAGCGTGTTAACGCGCTGCGCCACCTGATTGAAATTCGCGATCATCTCCTGGCCGGACGCGCTCACGCTGTCGATAAACGACGGCCTGACCTCGATGCGCGCAAGTTGCTCGCCTTCGCCGGCCAGCGGCTCCGGTTTCTTGCCGTCGTCATCGAGCATCACGTACGCAAGCCCGGTCACGCCCTGCGACCCAAGTTGCGCGTATGTGCCCCTGGTCAGCGGCGTTCCGGTCTGCACGAGTATCCTGACCAGGATGGCGCGCGGATCGAGCGGATCAAAACGGATGTCCACCACCTTGCCGACGGTCACGCCGCGAAAACGCACCGGCGCCTGCGCGTTGAGCCCGGACACCGGATGACGCGATACCATCAGGTATTCCTGGTTTTCGACGGTGTCACCGCTGAACCACAATGCGGCGGCGACCACTGCGATGCCAAGCAACAGCGTGAACAAACCTGCCGCCAGTGCATATGCCTTGTTTTCCATGCTGACTCCCCTTTTGAACTTCCGGCCCCGCTCACGTCATCGACACGATCGCCTTGACCGACCTGACGGCTTCAAGCGCGCGCCGTCCGCGCTCGCCCATGAAAAAATTGCAGATGAACGGATGGGTATTGGCCACCACCTCGTCCAGCGTGCCGACGATTTCCAGCCGCTGATCGCACAATACCGCGACCCGGTCGGAAAGCGCCACCAGCGAATCCAGATCATGGGTCACCATAACCACCGTCAAATTGAGCTCGCGGTGCAGTTCCTTGATCAGGGTCACGAAGCTCTCGCTGCGGTCGGGATCGAGGCCAGCGGTCGGCTCGTCGAGAAACAGCAATTCCGGCTCGAGCGCGAGCGCGCGCGCCAGCGCAATGCGCTTGATCATGCCGCCCGACAACTCGGCCGGCATCTTGGCCGCGTGGCGCGGCTCGATGCCGACCATGCCGAGTTTCATTATGACGAGGTCGTGAATCAACCCGTCGTCGAGCGCGCGCAGTTCGCGCAATGGCAGCGCGACGTTGTCATACACCGTGAGAGCGCTGAACAACGCGCCCTCCTGAAACAGCATGCCCCAGCGGTCGCGCAGCTTGCGCAACTGGCCGGCATTGCTGCCGTGCAATGAAACGCCAAAAACGCGTACCTCACCCCGCGTCGGCCGCTCGAGACCGAGCATCTGGCGCAGCATCGTGGTCTTGCCGCTGCCGGAACCGCCGACCAGCGACATGATTTCGCCGCGCCGCACGCAGAGGTCGATCCCGCGATGAACGACATGATCGCCGAACTGCGTCCATAGCCCCTTCACCTCGACGATGCAGTCCTCCATCAGCTGATTCCTATGTCCTTGAACATGATCGCGAACACCGCGTCGACGATAATGACGACCGTAATTGAAGTCACCACTGAGTTAGTGGTGCCGATGCCGAGACTCTCGGTATTGGGTTCGATGCGCAGTCCGAAGTGGCACGCCACCAGGGCGATCAGAAAGCCGAACACGACGCCCTTGCCGAGCCCCAGCCACAGGTTGGCGATCGGCACCGCATCGGGCAGACCCGACAGGAAATAGCTGTAGCTGATGCCCAGTTCGGCCTGCGCGGACACCATGCCGCCCATCAGCGCAATGGCGTTGGTCCACAATACGATCAGCGGCATCGACACCGCCAGCGCAAGCATTTTCGGCAGTATCAGGCGCAGCGTCTGCGGAATGCCCATTACCGCCATCGCGTCGAGTTCCTGCGTCACGCGCATTACGCCCAATTGCGCGGTAATTGCGGATCCGGAGCGCCCGGCAATCAGGATCGCCGCCAGTACCGGACCGAGTTCGCGAACCACGCTGATGCCGAGGATATTGATGATGAACGCGTCGGCGCCGAACAATTTCAACTGCTGCGCCGAAAGATAGCTCAGCACGACACCGACCAGAAAGCCGACCAGCGCCGTGATACCGAGCGCCTGGGTGCCAGTGCGATAAATGTTGGAGGAAATCTCGCGCCATGGAATGCGCGCCGGCTGACGCACGAGATAGACGGTATCCAGCACGACCTGTCCGAGCACCATGATCGCGGTTGCGAGATGATCGAGCATCCGCAGCACTTTGCGTCCAACCGACACGATTAACCATTGCGGACCCCGCCGCGCGGTTTGCGGCACAGGTTCGGCGGGTATATCGAGATGCGCGAAGAGCGGCTCGTGCTCCGCTCTCATGACCAGGTTGGCGATGCGACGGCGGCCCCACGCGCGCCACAAAAGCATCGCTCCCGCATGGTCTATCCGATCGACGCCCTGCAGATCCCACCGCGAGTTCTTGTCGGCCGCATATTCAGCCAGGCGCGGCGCAAGTGTGACCAGCCGGCGTTCGAGGCCGCGCAAATTCCACGCGCCGCTCAGCACGAGGCAACGGCCGCCGCCCGTCGCCGTTGCGACGCGGACGTCAGGTTCGGTAGCAGGCCCGGGCGCAGGTAGAGGCATAAGTGAGTGCTTAGTTTGGTGGTGAGTGGAATGGGCTTCCCGCCGTAGCTACCTGATTGGGAAACGTTTTTATCCTATATGTCCGGCCACTATAAGTCAAAAAAGTCGCGTTCGAAACCACCATTTGATGCGACGCAATAATTATTTGCCAAAAAGTCTTGACGTAGCGGATTTAGCCCTTATAATATTAATTGTGCATTGCAGCATTTAAAGCGGTCGGCAACATCGGTTGCATGCAGTAAATGGATGATTTCATAGTGTATTTTAATAAGGAGACTCACATGTTCCAAGCCCCTGAACAATTCATGGCACTAAACAAAGCCAATCTGGAAGCGACAGTCCGTTTTGCGGGCATCGCGCTGGAAGGCGTCGAGCGTATGCTGGAAGTCCAGTTGAAAGCCGCGAAAAGCGTGTTTGCCGACGGCGTTCAGCAAGCCAAGGCGTTCACCGAAATCAAAGACGTGCAGGAACTCGCGCAACTCAAGAACACCATGGCGCAACCGGCCATCGAGAAAGCCACCAGCTACGTCAAGAGCGTCTATGACGTCGCGACGGCGACGCAGTCGGAAATCAACAAGCTCGTAGAAGAGCAGGTCGCGGAGTTCAACAAGCAGGTTGTGACCAGTCTCGACAAAGTCGTGAAATCGGCCCCGGCCGGTTCCGAAGTCGCAGTCGCGGCCGTCAAATCGGCGATCACGGCGGTCAATTCGGCCTACGACAACCTGTCCAAATCGGCGAAGCAGTTCACCGAAATGACCCAGGCGAATGTCGAAGCCGCAACTAGCCAGGCCGTGCACGCGACCAAGAAAAAAGCCGCCTGATTCCGGCTCAAAAGCACCACGCAAAAAGCCCCGGGCGATCATGCCCGGGGCTTTTTTTTCTGCGCCGTGCGGCTACGCGCCTAAGGCGCGTCTGTCCAGGTGAAGCCAAGTGCGATAACGCCACTTTTGAGATCCGCAATCGCCGCGGGAACCTTCTCCGTATCGCCGCGCACGCCGAGTTCGATGTAGCGGTCGGTTTCGCTCATATGCGGCAGACTGAAAACCTTCATGCCCGGAAAGCACGCGAGCGTCGCATTCATCAGGTCGATCAGCTGACTTTCTCCCGCGCCGCGCACCACGATCGCGCTCTCGGCAACCTGGCCGGCCGAGTGCAGATGCGCATACCAGGTATCGATGACCCACGCCATCATCGGCCACGCCATTTGCGGGAAGCCCGGCAGAAAATGATGATGCCCCAGATTGAACCCGGGGATGCGATTGTAGGGGTTGGGAATAATGCGGCTGCCGCGCGGAAATTCGCCCATGGCGAGACGTTGCGGCGTGATGTCCGCACCGAAACGCCCGCGGATCTCCACTTCGGCATCGGGATGCAGAATGAGTCCGACGCCCAACGCGTCCGCCGCGCACTGCCGCGTGTGATCATCGGGCGTCGCGCCGATTCCGCCGAAACTGAAAACAACGTCGTCTGTTGCCAGCGTACGTCGGAGTGTCGCGGTAATCAGAACGGGATCGTCGGCCAGATATTGACACCACGCGAATTCAAGACCTCGCCCGCCGAGCGTCGCGATCGCCTGCGCCATATGTTTGTCCTGACGCTTGCCGGACATTATTTCGTCGCCGATGATGATTGCGCCAAACTGCATTCGATCTCCAGAAAAGACTAAAGCAACGCCGCCGAGGACGCCGGGGGAAAGCAATAAAACGGAACGCGTAGCCGGGATAAATGAAATGAAATCCGGGGACAGATCAGCGCTGGCGAGGAATCGCACGAATGCGCTGCGCGCCTTCCAGGCTACGTGCAGATTCAGAATGGTTTTCGCATCTCCTTTGCGTCCCCGGCAGCAATGCGTCTAGCTGTGGATATAGGACTCCAGTTGCTTGATCATGAACTGCTGTTCCGAAATTGTTTCCTTGACCAGGTCGCCAATCGACAGCACGCCGATCAACCGGTCATGCTCGATCACCGGCAAATGACGGATGCGCTTGTCGGTCATCAGCGCCATGCATTCTTCCACCGTATTCTTCGGTTGCACGCAAATCACGCGCTCGGTCATGATTTCCTTCACCGGCGTGTCGTGCGATGACTTGCCGTGCAATATCACCTTGCGCGCATAATCGCGCTCCGACAGAATGCCGACGAGTTTTTCACTCTGCACCACCAGCAGCGCGCCGATGTCCTTGTCCGCCATCAGCTTCAGTGCATCGTAAACCCGCATCTCGGGACTTACGGTGCACAAACCCCGCGGTTTTCCCTGCAACAACTGGTTGACTGTTTTCACCACGCCCTCCTTGCCGGTTAACCCGCCGTGATACACGCCATTTTTATCGCAGTGTAATCCAATAACACGCGGGCGCAAACGCCTGCGGTTGATTCACGTTATTATTCCCCGGCTACAGAATACTCATTCTACCCACCGTTTACCCTTGGCGCTTCATGCGTCCGGGGCAGCGCCTTCATCCGGGAGCCTCCATGCTGCACGCCACCAGGACTTTCCTCGCTGATCTATGGGGATTGACCAAACCGTACTGGAATTCGGGGGAACGCTGGGCCGCGCGCGGACTGCTGGCCGTCGTCGTTGGCCTCAATCTCGGCCTGGTTTACGTCGAGGTGCTGTTGAGCTACTGGCAAAACGACTTCTATAACACGCTGCAAAGCAAGGATGAGGCGGCATTCTACGCGCAGATGATCAAGTTCTGCTGGCTGGCCGGTGCCTTTATCGTGGTCGCGGTCTACCGGCTCTACTTCCGCCAGATGCTGCAGATAAAGTGGCGGACGTGGCTCACCCAGGATTACCTGCGCGAGTGGGTCGGGGAACAGACCTATTACCGGCTGCAGCTCACGAGTCCCGGCACCGACAACCCAGACCAGCGGATCGCGGAAGACCTGAGCCTCTTCTGCGACCAGACGCTGCGGCTGACACTCGACCTGCTGTCGCAGATCATCACCCTCTTCTCCTTCCTCTTCATCCTGTGGAACCTGTCGGGAACGCTGAGCCTCGCCCTCGCCGGCGCGACCGTGGAGATCCCGGGCTACCTGGTGTGGGTCGCGCTCGTCTACGCAATCCTCGGTACGTGGCTGGCGCACCTGATCGGCCGACCGCTCGTCGGCCTGAATTTCAACCGGCAGAAATTCGAGGCCAACTTCCGTTTTGCGCTGATGCGCTTTCGCGAGCATACCGAGGCGATTGCGCTCTACCGCGGCGAGGATGCCGAAATGCGCGGCACCCTGCGCAGATTTGCCGATGTAGCCGAGAACTGGTGGGCCATCATGCGAAGAACGAAAAAATTCACCTCTTTCAACGTCGGCTACAACCAGATCGCGATCATTTTCCCGTTCTTCGTGGCGGCCCCGCGCTTTTTTTCCGGAAAAATCCTGCTCGGCGACCTGATGCAGACGGCGACCTCCTTCAACAAGGTGCAAACGGCATTGAGCTGGCTGGTCGATTCCTACGCCGAACTTGCGCAGTGGAAAGCGACCGTCGACCGCCTGACGAGCTTCCATGGGGCGATGCTGGAGACCAAACAGGCCGCCCGGGTGTCGGCCGGGATCACCCTCACGGAGTCCATGGACACCGCTTATCATGCGGGCCGGATGAACCTGGAACTGCCGACCGGCAAGCCACTGCTGGCGCCGTTCGACCTCGACCTGCAGGCAGGCGCGAGCGTACTGATCACAGGACCGTCGGGCGCCGGCAAGAGCACTCTGTTCCGCGCGCTTGCCGGCATCTGGCCGTTCGGGCGCGGGCAAGTGCAGAAACCGGCGCGGGCGCGCGTTTTGTTCCTGCCGCAGAAACCGTATCTGACGATAGGCGCGCTGCACGAGCAGCTTAGCTATCCCGCCGCCAGCGGAACCTACAGTGAAACCGAATTGCGCGCGGCGCTCGGCGATTGCGCGCTCGATCACCTCGTCGATCGCCTTGACGAGGAGCAGCACTGGGCGCAAATACTTTCCGGCGGGGAGCAACAACGCATTGCCATCGCACGCGCGCTGCTGCACAAACCGGACTGGCTTTTCATGGACGAAGCAACTTCCGCGCTTGACGATGCGACCGAAGCATCGGTCTATCAGTTCATCCGCGACCGCCTGCCGCAAACCACGGTCGTCAGCATCGGTCATCGTACGAATCTCCGGCAATTTCATGCGCGGCGGCTGCACATACGCAAGGACGACGCCAACCCGGGCACGATCGCCTGGGCAACGTGAACGCCGTCTGAGCCGGAGTACGGCGCGCCGGATCCGCGCGCTTGTCAGGCGAGCTTCGACTCGCCGTAACGACTGCCGAGAAGTTGCGCCAGCGCCGCTGCATCCATCGGCTTGCTATGGTAATAGCCCTGCATTTCATCGCAATGATGCTCTTCCAGAAAACGATATTGCTCGCTCGTTTCGACGCCCTCGGCGACTACCAGCAGGTGCAGATTGTGCGCCATCGCGATCACGGCCTGCGTAATCGCAGCGTCGTCACTGTCGTTCGGCAGGTGCAGCACGAATGAACGGTCGATCTTTACCCGGCTGATCGGAAACAGTTTGAGGCAGCGCAGCGACGAGTAGCCCGTGCCGAAATCATCGATCGCAACACGCACGCCGATCTGTTCGAGCTGGCGCAATACGTCAGCCGCCCGATCGGCGTTATGCATGAGGGTGCTCTCCGTTATCTCCAACTCGAGCAGGCGGGCGTCGAGACCGGTTTCACGCAACACCTGCGTCACCATGACCGCGAGGCCGTCGCGCGCGAATTGCATAGAGGACAGGTTCACGGCGACACTGATCGGGGGCAGGCCCCGCGCGACCCAGCTGTGAGCCTCGGCGCACGCCTTGCGCAGCACCCACTCGCCGATAGGCTCGATCAGTCCGGTCTCCTCCGCCAGAGGAATAAACTGCGCCGGCATCACGATCCCCAGATCCGGATGCTGCCAGCGCACCAGCGCCTCGACGCCGGTAATGTCGCCGCTCTTGACGCCGACCCTGGGCTGGTAATGCAGCACGAATTCCCCGTGCTCGACCGCCCGGCGCAGACTGGTTTCGAGCGCGCGCCGCTCGAACGAGTGCTGGTTCATCTGCGCCGAATAGAACTGGAAATTGTTCCTGCCCTGCTCCTTGGCCCGGTACATTGCGATGTCGGCGTTCTTCAGCAGCGTGTGCTGGTCATGCCCGTCATCCGGAAATATGCTGATGCCTATACTCGCGGTCACGTAAGATTCCCGGGCAGCGAGAAGATAGGGCCGCCCGACCGTGTCGATGATTTTTTGCACAACTCCCGTCACCTGGCTCGGATCGGCGACGTCTTCGATCAGCACCACGAACTCGTCACCGCCCTGCCGCCCGACGGTGTCGCCCTCGCGCAGACATTCACGCAGCCGCGCCGCAAGCTGCTTCAAGAGCCGGTCTCCGGCGTCGTGGCCGAGCGTGTCGTTGATCTCTTTGAAATGGTCCAGATCGACAAACAGGATCGCCGCCATTTTTCTGAAACGCTGCGCCCGCGCCAGCGCCTGTGTGAGGCGCTGGCTGAACATCGCGCGGTTGGGCAGCCCCGTCAGCGCGTCGTGATTGGCGAAGAACGTGAGATGCGACTCGGCCTGCTTGCGCGCGATGAACTGCCCGATCTGGCTGCCGATTTCAGTCGACAGGTCAACAATCCCGTCGTCGCGCGGCCGCACTTCCCGCGCGAACAGCTCGATGACGCCGAAGAACTCGCCGCCCACCATGATTGGAAAAGCGAAGGCGCTCCGCAAGCCCGCGGCCAGCGCCTGCGCGCCGCGCGCGAAGGTGGGTTCCCGCGAGAGATCGCTCAGCCAAACCGGTTTGCCGGTCGCCCCTACACGGCGCAGCAATCCGCCAGGCGCCTCGGTCGCCGTATCGACGCTTTGCACGCAATACTGCATGAACGAATTGATCGCGGGGACGGGGACGCTCCATGCTTCGGCGGGCCCCGGCAATTCATTCTGGTTCAAGACGCCGCGCCGCGCGCCGGCGACCCAGCCCCACCCGTCGCACAGGGTCTGAATCACCCGCGGCATTACAGCCTCTACGCTTTTCGCATCCGCAAGCAACGCGGTTATTGCGTTCTGGATGTTCTGCCGCAGTTCGGCGCGTTTGCGATCGCTGATATCCGCGGCGAGCAGCACCAGGCCGTCGCATATGCCGTCGGCACCGCGTAACGGCGCAGCGGACAGGCTCACCGGAATGCGCGTGCCGTCCTTGCGCGCGCGCAGGGCCTCGACGTCGGTAAACGGCTCGCCCCGCTGAATCATGGCGCGAAAGCGCATTCTCTCTGCAATCTCGTCGGCGGTTGCCGCGGGTGACTGGCGGCCGATGACTTCAGGTTCCGTCCAGCCGAAGATCCGCTCGGCGGCCTGATTCCAGCTGGTGATGATGCCATGCTGGTCCTCCACGATAATCGCCAGCGGCGACGCGTCGATCACCGCATCCAGCCTCGATGACGATTGCTGCAATGCCTGTTCGATTGTTTTCTGCTCCGTGAGCTGGTCGCTCAACTGGCGGTTGGCATCTTCCGCCAGCTGATTGGCCGCTGACAGGCGTTTTACGAGCGCGCTGTTCTCGAAGCGCCTGCGCAGCGAAGTAACATGCGTTCTGTACATGATCGGACTGGTCGTCAGCATCACCGCTGCGAAAGCGATCAGGATCGCACCCACCAGAATGTGGACCTGATCGCCTTGCGCGAACACGGCGACGATCAGCGGCAGCAGCGCCGGCAGCATAAACCCGGGAAACGCAGTGCGTACCGGCGTCAGCATGACCAGCGCGCTGGCAACCATGGCCACGACGGCAAATACGATCAGGATCTGATACTCGATCTCGCCGGGCGGCATCAGGAGCGAGCCCAGCGCCCCCCACGCGGCACCCATTGCCATGGTGCCGATGACAAAGCGGTTGGCCCACACCCGCGCGTCATGCGCGGGAGGATCACGCTTGAAATATTGCCGGTACGCAAAAAAACGCCCCGCCGTAATCACTACCACCAGTGCCAACCAGCCCGCGAGCGCCGGTTTCGGCACGACGTGCCATAAGCCGAATGTCGTGATAAACGCGACGGCCAGCGTATCTCCATAGTCGGGACGCGACAGCCGGTAGAGCAGGCGCACCTGCTCCGCAAACACTGCCGCGGACGTTTGACCTGCCTCTGCTGGTGACGCCGGATCAGCCGGATTGGAATCTGGCGCCATGCATCAATCCGGATTTTGTCCCGTCGCCCGCTCCAGCGCGCGTATCAACACCGAAAAATCAGCGCTTCCGTCGCCCGCGCCCATCAGCGCATTGATCTGCTGTTTGACCACCGCGGCCGCCGGCACCGGCAAGCCCGCTTCCTGCGCCAGTTCGAGCACGATGCCAAGGTCTTTGTGATACAGCCGGGTATCGATGCCGGCGCCGAAATCACGTGCGGCCATGCGCGTGCCAAAGAGCTCGAGTACGCGGCTTGCGGCGACCCCGCCCATCATCGCCGCGTGCACGCGCACCGGATCGAGCCCGCAGCCGCGTGCAAGCGCCAGCGCCTCCGCGGCCGCCTGTGCGGTGACGGTGAGCGCAAGTTGATTGCATGCCTTGGTTATCTGGCCCGCGCCATGATCGCCCATATGCAAAATGGTTTTGCCCAGACATTCGAACAATGGCTTGACCTGCGCGAATACCCGCGGCTTGCCGCCTGCCATGATCGCAAGAGTCGCGGCCTGTGCGCCCGCCGGGCCGCCCGATACCGGCGCATCGATGTGTTCGATGCCGCGCAACGCGAGCGCTTGCGCGATGCGGCGCGCTGCCAGCGGTGAAATAGTGGCCATATCCACGACCACGCTCCCCGCCGGCGCGCCATGGATGATGCCGTGCGCTCCCAGCGCAACCTCCTCGCTGTCGGCCGAAGACGTGACCAGCGAAAAAACCACGTCGGCGGCGCGCGCGACTTCCGCGGGACTCTGCGCAATGCGCGCGCCCGCCGCCACCAGCGGCGCGGCGGCGTCTGCGCGCCGGGCGTATACCGTCATCGCGTATCCGGCATTGATCAGATTCAGCGCCATCGGCCGTCCCATCGCACCGAGGCCGATAAAGCCGAGTGTTGGCCGCGCGGTCACCGCGTGCACTCAAAATGTTTGCTAGCGCGCGGCCCGGTGTCCCACCGCTGCTCGATGCGCTGGCGCAGTTCGCCCAGCGTTGCGAATTGCAATGGCCGCATCGTCGCAACGTTGTTGAGAACCGCGTTGCCGCCTACGACTTCGGCGACGGTATCGACGCGATGCACCCGCCAGCCGGCGAGCGTGAACGTATCCGCCAAACCGCGCACGCCGCTTTGATGCCGCCATACGCCGGCCAGCTTGATTTCGGAGCGGCCGTTTATTGCCTCGCCGCCGGCATACGCGAAATCCAGGTCGAAACGGATATCTCCGGCACGGCCGCGATTCACGCTGCCGCGCGCGCGCCAGGGCACCCCGAAATCCATGCGCGCCCGGTAGTCCTTGCGCACCCGCAGCGGGTTTTGTTCGTCGCCGATATCGACACTCATCTGCTCTCCCATGGCCAGCGGCCCTTGCGGCAACGCGCGCGCGAGCAGGCGCAACACCAGTTGCAAGTGCAGCACCGGTTCGTCCAGCTCATGCAAAGCGCCCGGCGGCGCGGGCACGATGTCCTTGAACAACAGGGCCTGGTCCCCGCAGATCGACAGCAGCGTGCCGCTGACCCTGGCGGCGCCACGCCGTTCGTCCTTGACGATGCGAACATCGCCATTGTCCGCGCGGTCGAACTGCCATGATGCCGTCAGCCCGCGCGCGGCGTCGACGACCGTGAATGCCACGTGGCCTGCCTCGTACCAGAGCGTCGCCGGCGCCGTGTTCTGCGCCCCGGCACAAAGCGCAACCGACGCCAGCACCGCGAGGGCGGCGATTTTCAGCAAGGCATACCTCCGAACACATGCATATACAGGCCGCCATCTCATGCGCGCAGCTGCGATCGCCAAGGCCTGGCACAGCTAGCGTATCAAGCCCAGCACGAGCGTCAGCGGCAGACTGAACCAGAACAGGATTGTACTCCAGCCGATCAGCAGCGCGGCCGCTTCCCCGTCAAGACGAAAGCGGTCGGCAAGCAGCAGCGCCGACATCATGGCGGGCGTCGCGGCCTCGATCGACGCCGCGTATTGCGCCTCCCCCATCGGCGCGTAGAACAAGCGCGCCGCGCACGTCACGACGAGCGGGGCAAACAGCAGTTTGACCGCTGCCGCCGCCAGGATTTCCCGGCGCGGCCGCAGATTGCGCCACGGGATGGTCATGCCCAGGACAAACAGCGTCACCGGAATGGTGGCCTGGCCTATCATGTGCGCCGCGCTCACCAGCGGCTGGTACGTAAGACCGAATTTCTGCAGCGTGAACCCGAGCGCGAACGCCCACAGCGGGGGCAAGGACAGCACGATGCGCCATATCGACGGGTAGGATACCGGTTTCTCATGCGAGCCCAGGCGCGTCGCGATCCACACGCCGAGGCCCCAGATGAACGGCATGGTCATCAGCATGTCGTTGAAGACGGCATAGCGCACCGCCTCGCGGCCGAAGAAATACATCAGCACCGGCGCGCCGATGTTGAAAGTATTGCCGAACATGCCGCCCAACATGAGCACCGCGCGCGTCGGGTCGGCGAGTCCGCGCCCGAGGGGCGACAGGTACAGCAGCACGTAGAGCAACGCACCCGACGTCAATGTGCCGGCGCCGACCAGCACGGGCACGGACAACAGCTCCAGGGTAATCGGCGTGCTCGATGCCACCGCAAACAGTATGCATGGATAAAACACATACAGCACGAGCCGGTTCAACTGCGTGCGCATCGCTTCCACCGGCGTGTCGCGAAAAATCAGCGGCCATACCGCGCCCGCCGCCACCAGCAGGGCCAGCGGCAGCATGACTTCGACCATCAGGTTGAATAATTGGATCACTCGGATTCCATCCGCCGGGGACCAGAAAATCCACGGCCGTTTGCCACAGAGAGCACGGAGGGCACAGAGAACTTCAATCAAAACCCCTGCAACCGATCGCGGGTTTTCTCTGTGTTCTCTGCGTCCTCTGTGGCCAATGCCTTGCTAGACTTTTGAGTTCGCTTCGGGATTGAGCAGGTTCGGCGGCGCGCCCCCCGTCAGCGCGGCGACCGCGTTCTGCGCTGCCGTCATCGCCATCGCGCGGCGCGTCGCCTCGGTCGAGCTGCCGATATGCGGCACGATCACCACGTTTTTCAATTCCAGGAAACCGGGATTGAGCGCGGGCTCGCCCTCGAATACGTCCAGCCCGGCGGCGCGTATGACGCCGGTCCTGAGCGCGCGCACGAGCGCGGCATCGTCGACTACGCCGCCGCGCGTGGAATTGATCAGGATCGCGGTCGGTTTCATTTTCCGCAGCTCCGCATCGCTCATGTAATGGTGCGTCGCGGGCGAATAGGGCATTTGCAGCACGACGAAATCGGCTTGCGCGAGCAGTTGGTCCTTGCCCGCATACTCGGCATTGAGCCAGCGCTCCATGTCCCCCGGCAGCCGGTTGCGGTTGTGATAGAGCACGCGCATTTTGAATCCGGCCGCGCGCCGCACAATCTGCTGCCCGATGCGGCCCATGCCGATGACGCCCAGCGTTGCGTGATGCACGTCCACGCCGAGCATCTGTTTCAGGTGCCAGCCATGCCACTGCCCCGCGCGGACATACGCTTCGGCTTCGGTGAGGCGGCGCGCCGTTGCCAGTATCAGCGTCCACGCGAGATCCGCGGTGCTGTCATCGAGCACGCCCGGCGTATTGGTGGCCATGACGCCGCGCGCAGTGCATGCCGCGACATCGATGTTGTTGTAACCAACCGCGATGTTGGCGACGACCTTCAGACCCGTCGCCCCCGCCAGCAAAGCGGCGTCTATGCGGTCGGTCAGGCAGCATACGACGCCAGCCTTGTCCTTCAACCGCTCGGCGAGCGTCACAGCATCAAACGGCTGATCCCGCTGATTCGACTCGACCTCGCAATGTTCGGCGAGATAAGCGAGCGTTTCATCGAAGACTTCGCGCGTGACGAGAATTTTGGGTTTCATTCCGGTTCCTGTTGGGCGTAGCGCAGTGCGGCGCGGACATCAAGAGTGGCAATTATCGCATAGCACGCGCGCGGCCCTGCAGCGTCAGACGGCTGCCTTGTTGCGATCAACCCAGATGTTGCGGCAACGCGTTTCGGTCAGCCGCCATGCCGCGACCACGCCGATCAGCGACCATACGGACAGCACGCCGATGCCGAGCCGGTAGGCATCCGCACTGCCGCCCGCGACCAGGCCGGCGCCGTGATCGACCACCCAGCCGATCAGCGGCTGCAATATGCCGGAGGCGACAAAGCCGCCGATATTGGCGACCGCGATCGCCATGCCGGCGCGCTCCGGCGGATTGACCTCCTTGGCGATGGACCATGACAGCGTAAATCCCGGTACCGTGAGGCCGGTGAGCACCGCCGCAATGAAGGCGCCGCCAGTGCTTGACGTCGGCAGCGCAACCCAGATCAGCCCGGTCAGGCAATAGGCCGCGGCGGACGCCAGGACGAGCGGACGGCGCGTACCCAGGCGGTCCGACAGCCAGCCGACCAACGGCGCGCTGCAGGCGAATGCAATCAGCGTGAGCGCCGTGTAGCGCCCCGCCTGCACCGGACTCATGCCATGCGCGTGTATGAGATAGGGCGCCGCCCACAGGCCAATGAAAGTCATATAGGCGCCGGATATGCCGACATTTATCCAGAACGGGGGCCAGGTCGCGGGATTTGCGGCAACCGCCCTGAGCGCGCCGCGCCAATCCCCCGTCACGCCGCGCACGACGTGCGCCTGCGGGGATTCGCGCACGAAACACCAGATTGCCAGTGCCAGGACCAGCGAAACCGCGCCCACCACGACGAAGACGCTCCGCCACGAAACGATTGTACTCAACCACGCGAGCGGCGCGGTCGCGGCAAGCGCGCCCGCAATGCCGGAAACGTTGGCGGCACCCACCGCCGTCGCAAAGCGCCGCTCGTGAAACCAGTTGGAATGCAGCTTGAGCGTGCATACGAAAACGCCCGCGACACCCAAACCCGCCAGCGTGCGCGCGATGGCCGCCGTCGTGAAATTTTCGGCCAGCCCATAGGCAATGGAGCCGGCGCCGGCTATCAGCATGCCCATCGTCAGCGTGACGCGCG